>JBBJME010000194.1:0-13436 GCA_037719765.1 Planctomycetaceae bacterium | reverse complement strand
AGCCAATCGCCCGGCTTAGTCCTTTGGCAATTCCTTGGAGCCCACGATTGTGAGGTTCATGCCGATCTGCACGCTGACGGATTTGTCGCCGACTTTGACGTTCGCTTTGCCGTTCAAATACCAACCCAGCGAGCCCGTCGAGAACTCTTTGACTTCAGCCGTCATCGGAATGCCGTTGATTAACACTTCAACTGCCTTGGCGTCGTTCAGGAATTCGGCACGAGTCACGGGACAAGCGGATTTTGCCATGCTGTCGTCTTTCGATGCTGGATGTAGTGACGTCGAGAAAATCGTTTTGAATATTCCGTTGATCACAAACCAGAGGTTACCAGTAATGATCGACTGAGTGTCGGGAAATCGTATCAACGTTTCCTTCGGTATTCAACGACGGGGTGAATTGGCTTCATGCCGACCGCGTGGAATATAGCGAGCCACCGTTGTCAAATTGGGGAGAGCGACATTGACTTCAGATCGCAACAACCATATGGACTCTGCATTACACCCGTCTTTGATGGCCAAAGGAGACAGCTACGAACTCAGGGTAGCGGTCGGCACTTCTGAAATTTCGCCTCACGAGATGGCTGATGAACTTCGCGATTTGACGGAGTCGGTCACGTGCAGGAGTCGGGAGTTGGATCTGGTGTATCACCAGGAGGTCGCCGAAGCGATCCGCCAGTCCGGACCGTTGGAAGCCTATCGGCACCTGATTGAGGTGAACAATCAGCGAATTCGTACTGCCGAACTGGGCAACGGGCGAGAGATCACTTCCCAGCGTACGGCCATTCACACCGGGCTCGCGGCGCATTGGGTCGATGCTCAGGCCCGACGTTTTGGTTACGAGCGACCGTTCGCACTGGTGGCGCTTGGGGGGACCGGCCGTGGTGAAATGACTCCCTGTTCGGACACTGACTTCGCACTGCTCTTTGAAGAGGAGACAAAAGACAATGCGTTCCTGACAACTCTGCTGGCCCAGACCATTTACGGGACGTACTTTGCGAGGACCTACGGATTTGCGATCTGGCCGCAACCGTACAATCTGGAACACGCACCGGCCCTTGAAGGGATGCAGCTCAACGCCTTTCTCGATATGCAGGCCGTATACGACCCTCACGAATTCGCCTCGACGTTCCGGGATCGCATTCGAGCGACATTCGATCCATTTGAGCATTTTCTGCATGTGAGTCATTCGTGGCGCGACGCGGGCAGAACTGACGTCGAGGGCCGAGGCGAACGGCTGGATCGATTTAACATCAAGAGTGAAGGGCTGCGCGCCTTTCTCGCGGGAGTCTGGACACTGGGCGGCCCGCAGTTTCGACACAGCCTGGATGTTTACAACGGACTCGACGACACACGCGATCTGGAAGCCTATTACTTTCTTCTCCGGATTCGCGCGTTTATCCATTTGCGTCGCGGGACTCAAAGTCAAGCCAAAGTGGATGGTTCACACGCTGAGGACGTGCTGGGTTTTGAGGACTTCGAGTCGTTTGGCGAGTTGTTGGGACTGACGATCGAAGAACGGGAGCGTTTTGAGTTTGCAAATCAAGTGCGTGCCCGTTTATTGGCAGCGCGGCGGCGTGTGGAACGCTTTGCGCGCGGCGTAGTCGGACGGGAACTGCAGCATGGGCACAAGACCTACTCGGGCAGTTCGATCATCCACGGTGTTGGCGGCCTGCGGCACGATGCGACCGAGCCCGATGCGACGCATCAGGACAAAAGCATGGCGGCACTGTCGCTCGTCCTCGCCTCGCAGAAATACGGAGTCGGGATTGATCCCGCAGAATTAGAAGAGGCCTTTAGGAATGCAGGGGACTGGCTGCTGCGGGTTCCCCAGCTTTCGGGCTTGTTCTACGAGTCGCGCGGGAGTCTCGCAGGATCGCTCGCGTTTCTGTCCCAGATCGACGGGGCCATGGAGCGACTTTTTCCCGGCTACACGCGATTCGAATCGTCGCTCGACGAACGAGTCCTCGAAGAACGCACCGCTTCCCGCGGCGTGTGGGTACGGGAGAAACTGCAGGCACTGGATAGGTGTCTCCGCATCGGCTGGAAGCTGTTGGCTCAGGGAAAGGCACGATGGGATCCAATCAAGGTTGCGCTTTCGGACATGGTCGTCGTTGAAGCGGCGCTGCTCGATACGGATCACCTCGCCGCAGTCAAACTGGCCCTCCTGACCAAGCGACTGCCGATGACGGTCGAGGACGTGGCCTGCCAGGCGGACGAAAGTCTCGAACTCCACGAACGGTTTGCCTCAGGCTTTTCCGGAATCGGCCTGAAGGAGTATTTCGCGGTTTACGTGAGGGAGGCCGGTTTCACGGAGACGACTGTGCGTGTTGCCGAGTTTCTGGTTGCGAACCGCCGCGTTCTCAAGCAATTCTCCCGGCACGGTCGGAACGACGAATGGGTCGTGAGTGAACTCGTCGGTCTTTGCGGAGACGTGCAGTCACTGCGTGCCCTGTGTGTTTTCACCTGCATCGATCGTCAGGCAGGGATTCCAATACCGGATTCGGATCAGATGGATTCGCCGCCTGGCGCACAGGATCAGAAGCGGCGGCAGTGGTGGTCGCACGAGAATAATGCCGTCCGTTGGTTCAACACGCGCGAGCTCTACATTAAAGCGCTTTCGCGCTTCATGCCTGAAATCACGCCCAATGCCTCGAGGACACTCAGCGCCGCTGGCTATGGTGCCCACGAGTGCGAGATCCTTGAGGATTTTGGCCATGACTATTTCGATGGCCTGTATGTCCGACACACGAATCATTTCGCCTCGCATCTGCTGCGTCTGGTCAGGAACGAAGAAACGGCGCCGAAAGTCGATCTGGTTCGCGATGGTGACGCCAGCTTACTGGGTATTGCGGCACGAGACTTCCGAGGGTTGGCGGCCTGCATCGCCGGCGCTCTGTACCACCACCGAGTGAACTTAAGCCAGGCCCATTTGTTTTCGGCGACCAACTGCAATCTGGCTCTCGATTTCTTTCATCTCGCTGCGGATCAGTCGTTGCCGCGCGATTTGACCGCCATCGTGCGCGACGCTGTACAGCGGCAACTTCACATCGCGGAGACCGACGCGGCATCTTTACCGGCGCTTTGCGGTACGTTCCAGCTGGACGGAACGGCGAAAGGAGGGTACTGCTTACGGCACGAGACCAAGAGTGACGCCAGCGGGCTGCTGTATGCCCTGACCTGGAAAGTGTTTCATCTCCTGGGTGCCAGCATCCACGGCCTGTCCGCCCTCACATCGCGCGGGTCCACCTTCATCACCGTCCATCTCACGCTGCCGCACGACCGACCACTGCAGGAAGCACGGAACATCGTCCAACGGGAATTCCAGGCATGAGCAGTGCCTCGTTTGCATCGCCGAGGTTGTGCGGCCCTACGCGCCAGATTCGGCACGGCGACGCCCCGAACGAAGCGTAAGACGTGGCGATTAAGATGATTCTACCAATGGATGCCCGCGTCGCCTATCATGGAAGGCTTGCCGAAGGCCTTTGCGGCAAAACCATGTTGGGCGACCCGGTTGGGAAAAGGAACATTGGAAATGGATGTACAGTTACCCAACGATGCGATGCACTTTGTAAAAGGACTCGTCGCGTCGGGCGAATTTGAGTTGGCAAACGAAGCAGTTACCGAAGGAGTGCGACTGCTGATGAGTCGGCAGCGATTGCGAGCCGACATTCAGAAAGGGGTCAACGAATTAGATGCGGGGCTTGGCATGGATGGCGAAGAAATGTTTGCCGACCTGCGAGCAAGGGCGAAAGCCGCAGTTGAGAGTGCCAGCTAGATGGCACGATTGATCATATCTCCGACGGCGAAACAAGACCTGTCGGATATCTTCGATTACGTCGCAAGAGACAAGCCCATCGCCGCAGCGAATTGGGTCGAGAAGATCGAAGAGAAATGCAAGCTCATAGCAACGGTTCCACAGCGATCACGACAACAACGTCGTGAACCATTCGATAGATGATGCGAAACGGAAATCACCGCAGTAGAAAATAGCGGTGTCGAACATCGCATAGCGGAAAGCGTTCTGGATCAGCCGACATCTGCCCCAACGCGCGATGAAATTCGGCATCAAAATCCTTGGCGGCGTCAACACTGCGTACGGCATACCAAGTCAACGATTCGGTGTAGTCAACCTCAGCGGCTGAGGAAATGATGACGTTAACCATCAAGTCCGGCCTTCCGGCGGGCACGTTCACGAACCTCAGCCCAAGGGGCACCGGTCATTTCGCCGGAATCGTACGCGTCGCTGCGGCGATTGGCCTCGGTGATCCACTGCGCGTCGGGCGGAACCCAATCGGTAGGCGAAACATTGTCCCAGAGAGCAGCAATTAGTTGAGCACGTTCCGAAGACGGGAGAGATTGAGCAGCGGTCAGGATTTCATTCAATGTGGTCATGGTTGAATTATACCATCTGGGCCGCACAACGTAGGTATTGTCTGACAAGTTGACGCACAGTTACGTGTTTTTGCGACAGCAACTGAACATAGATTAACCCGCAAGTGACATTTGTCAATCTTGGAGAATTTGATCGTCGCAAGGGTTGAAATTCGCTCATCGTTGTGGTGAATTGCACGCAAGGAAGGTCCTTTGTACCGCAGGGCTCAAGCCATTCCGCTCGCCGGACTCATTTCTGGCCGCACGCAGTATAATCTGCCAGTCGCCGGATAAATCAGGTTCGCCTTCGCTACGTTTCGGGTGCCTGATCCAGTAACCTCAACCCGGCAAAGACCGACCGTCCGGACTGCACTTTCCTGCGCCTGCCTGGAGCGACCCCGATGATGCGATTTCGCTTTTTTCTGGCACTGATCTTCACACTTGCTGCATCCACGGCGTTCGGCACAGAACCGCTGGCGCTGAACGCTGACAATCCACACTACTTTCAATTTCGTGGAAAGCCCACGATCCTGATCACTTCCGCCGAACATTACGGTGCCGTGCTGAATACTGAATTTGATTATGTCAGGTACCTGGATGAACTCTCCAGCTGCGGCTTGAATCACACGCGTCTCTTCAGCGGTGTCTATGTGGAACCGCAGGGCGCTTTCAACATCGCCCGCAATACGCTCGCTCCCAATCCCGGCATGTATCTGGCTCCCTGGGCTCGCAGCGATCAGCCTGGTTATGCAAACGGCGGAAACAAGTTTGATCTGTCGAAGTGGGATGAGGCATACTTCACCAGGCTCAAAGATTTTCTCACACAGGCCGGTCATCGTGGGATTGTCGTCGAGGTCAATCTGTTTTGCCCGATGTATGAAGACGGCCAGTGGAAGCTGTCGCCAATGAACGCGGCAAATAACATCAACGGCATTGGCAAGTGCGACAAGCACGCGGTCTTTACGCTCGATAAAGAACCCAGCCTGCTGACCGTGCAGGAACAGCTCGTCAGTAAGTTTGTCGCAGAACTCTGGGAGTTCGACAACCTGTTCTACGAGATTTGCAATGAGCCGTATTTTGGCGGCGTCACGCGCGACTGGCAGCACCACATCGTCGATGTCATCGTGGCTGCTGAGAAAGACATTTCCCCACCGCATCTGATCGCGATGAATATCGCCAATGGCAGTCAAAAGATTGAGCACCCGCACCCGGCGGTTTCGATCTTCAACTTTCACTACAGTTATCCTCCAACCGCAGTGTTCGAGAATTATGGCCTCAACAAAGTCATCGGCGAGAATGAAACGGGCTTTAAGGGGACAGCGGACGCCTATTATCGTCACGAAGCATGGGAGTTTCTCATGGCTGGCGGCGGCCTGTTCAATAATCTCGATTACTCGTTCACCGTCGGCCATGAAGATGGCACGTTCGCATACCCCGCGTCGCAGCCCGGCGGAGGGAATCGAGGCTATCGCCAGCAGTTGAAGGTCTTGAAGGACTTTCTGTACGGTTTCGACTTCCCACGTTTGAAGCCGGATCAATCGCCGCTGAAGAACGACTTACCCAAGGGTGTGCGGATGCAGATGATGACTGATGGTGATCGGCAATACGCGATGTATCTGCAGGGCGGTCAGCAGGTCGATCTCACCTTGTCGCTCGAAGCGTATGACTATCGCGTGCAGTGGATCGATGTGCTGACCGGCAACGTTGTCAAGGAGGAGAATCGAACACACTCCGGCGGCACAGCGGTATTCGCGTCGCCAGCCTTTACCGACGACATCGCCCTGCGCATCATCGCTGTTGATGACAAATAAAATGGAGAGACTAATTGGACAGCCCCAGTTTTGGCGGAAACCGAGCGTTTTTGCAACTCGAAGCGTGATCGAGGGATTGTACCCAACTCGTTCCCTCGCTTACGCTTCGGGTTACTATTCCGAAAAAAGTGGCGATGTCCAATTAGAATGCGTCTGATCAGTTCATTGCCCGCGAGTCAGCAGGCGTTCCGATGCTGACAACTTTGCCATCCTCGATCCGAAAAAGACAGTCTGCCAGTCTCTCAGCCTCATTCAGATTGTGGGTCACATGCAACGTTGTGACATGCGTCTGTCGCCGTACGTTTTCGAGCAATTCGCACATTTCCTCCCGCGTATCGCTGTCCAGCGCAGAAAGCGGCTCATCCAGACACAGCACGTGCGGTCTGAAAGAAAGTGCTCGACCAAGCGCAACCCGCTGGGCTTCTCCTCCGCTGAGCCCTGCCGGTCGTCTGTTCAGCAGATGTGTGATTCCAAGCAAACTCGACAGCTCTTCAACACGTTCCGCGATCTGCTTTTTTGCCGCCCGTCTGATCTCCAGCGCAAACGCCAGATGGTCCCGGACAGTCATCCTTGAGAACAAGGCGACGTCCTGCGGTACATAGCCAATTCCTCGGACGGCAGGATTAAACAGAGTCACATCGGTTTCGCCGATTCGAATGCTGCCCGAGGTGACTGGACGCAGTCCCAAAATGCATTCAAGAATCGTGGTCTTTCCGGACCCGGTCCGGCCCATCAACACTCCACACGCTCCGGATGGAATTGCAAGCGAGACGTTGGTCAGGCGAAAGTTGCCTGTGCTGATGCAGATGTTTTCCAAATGAATCATGAACGACCGATCCAGTTCTAAATCACGACTTCTCGTGTGCCGTAAAGTCGGGTGATAATCAGCACGGTCACGGCCGCCCCGACCATAATCATTGAGACGGCGACGGCCCCTTCAATGTTGCCGACATTCATTTCCAGAAACACAGTCGTCGACAGCACTTCTGTCTTCATTCGAGTTGCTCCGGCAAATATCAGCAATGGACCAAACTCTCCCAGCGATCTGGCCCATGCCAGTGTGAATGCCGTCATGATTCCCGGAGTGGCCTCTGGCAGCACCACCCAGCCAAACGCCTGAGACCGCGAACTGCCGAGCGCGATCGCGACCTGTTCGCACCGCGGATTGATGTGGTCAAATGTTGACTTCATCATCCGGACTGCGAAGGCACACGCGACTGAAAACTGAGCCAGCACCACGGCAGGAATCTGATAGACGACGTCCCTGGCCAGAAATGCAAATGGTTTGAATTGAAACAGAATCAAAAGACTGAGTCCCACCACCAGCGGAGGCAGAACGATGGGGATGTCGAGCACGGCATCCAGCAGCCGTTTCCCGGGAAAGTTGTGGCGCGACAGCAGATAGCCAATCGGAACCGCGACGATCACCGACAGTACAGCCGACAGCGTACAAGACACCAGACTCAGCCAGACCGAATACCGGATCCGGTGGTCAGCCAATGCGACCGAGATCGGATTCTCATACACGATTGCGTTCCACGGCTCAGCGGACTCCGAGGCGACGACGGCCGTCTTTTCCACGACATACCAGGCGTCTGCCAGCAGCATCGACAAAATCAGCAGGACATAAGTCCCGCCGATCACCATCATGCAGCTGTAAAACAGGCGATTCGACAGCACAATCTGCCCGACGTTCGGACTGACGAACTTCGAATTCCAGTCACTGCCGGAGGATTCGTGATGCGGCGCCGTGTTCGTCATAACGATCCACCTTCCGAACTCGGTGTTGGCGGCGCACCGAGTCGAAAGTGGAACCCCGCTGCTTCGAATGTTGCGGATGATTCCGCAATTCGGCGGAACAGCCTGCGTGCCAGATACTTGTGGTCGCTCGTCCTGGCAATACTGAACGGCTGAATGGCCAGATTCTGTGTCGTCTTTACATGGATGACATCGATCGCGTCCACATTTGGCAGCACATCCGTGAGATAGACAAGGGCCGCATCCACATGTCCGGCGATCACATCCGGAACCAGAAGCGCCGACGACATCTTCTCGACTACAATTTCCCCATCTGTCGTCTGTTTTTCCCTGAGCTGCTGATAGAGATTTTCGCTCTCCAGCATTCTTCGAGTCAGTGCGCCGATCGTGCACTGATCGGGCTGACCAATAGCCACTCGAATACCTGGTTTGAGAAGATCTCCGAGTGTTGCCACCTTCTGACTGCCCTTTGGCACAGCAATGACCAGTTCCACATCGGAGACATCGACGTCGTCCTGAAACCATTCCTTGACGTTGTCGAGATAGTACCGATCGCAGGCCATGTAGAAGTCAGGAAATCCGAGCTCCGTGGACTGGTTGGCAACTGCCTTCATCTGTGTGGTCAGAATGCCACATCCGTTGTATTCCGTGTTGACAATGACACCCTCGCGCGTCTGAAAATCTTCGATGATCTTTTCCACAGCTCGTCGATTGACAGCTCCACAAAAAAAAGAGACCTCAGGCCGTTCCGCCCAGACATCACCGTCCACCGGTCGAGTCCCGAATTCCTCAAACGTCTGCAGTCCCTGATCGCGCGCTGTCACAAAACGAGCGAATCGAAGTGCAGCGGTCGGGGCGGTGGATGACTGGAGGACGGCGATACTCACTAAATCCGGATCACCGTCCAGCTCCGGAATCGAGATCACTTTCAGGTCTTCGCTGTATTTTGAGGTCGCAACCGTCGAGTCCCACACCAGGCCCCCGGCGACCGCCCCGCTTTTGACGGCGTTGCAAACATCCCGACGGTTGGCTTAAAGACACCGTCAGCCATGACGCGTGCTTCAAGCTGCTTCCAGCGATTCGTGCCGTTAACCTCGATCTTCTCCAGCAGGCTTCGAACAGATTTACCGACGGCCGCCTGATCGGGATCTGCCACAGCCACGGAAATTCCGGGCTGCAGCAGGTCCTCCAGTGAGTCGATCTGCTTCGGGCTGTCCTTGCGAACCGCGATCACGGGACGCTGGTATGCGATGGGAAGCGTCTCATCCGCAATGCCATCATGCACGGCCTTATCGGTGTAGAAATCGTCGGCCGCAAGGAACAAGTCAGCGTCCGAAAACTTGTTGACCTGTAACTGATTCAACAGTGTATTTGAACCTGCGTACTGGAGTTCAATCACGACACCATATGTTTGCTCATACCGCCTGGCAATCTCTTCGACTGGTTCACGCATTCCGGCGGCACAATACACAACCAGACGCTGCTTACCCGATTCACTTTCAGGAGGTCCCTGCCGCAGCATGACCACAAGCACCGCGATCAGCCCACAGGCCCCGAGCAGTAAAACCCACAACGAGCTGACACGACCTGAGCGAGTGCAGGCTCTTGATGGCGATCCGGAAAAGAAAGTTCGAACCATCGTTGTGCAATGTCGAGGGAGAAAACGTGCGGAGAACTGTGGCGAATTGTTTCCGGAGCGTGGATTGCCTCCACTGTAGTCGCCCGCTAACAGCTTCTCAACCAAGTAATGCGGGCTCGGCAATCTTTCCGTACTGCAGATGGATCACCCGTTTCGCGTGCGCCACTGCACGGTCATCGTGAGTCACCAGCAGAACGGCTCCTCCGCCAGCGGCAAACTCGGCAAGAAATTGCAGCAGGGCGTCCGCATTCCGATGATCGAGGTTGTAGTTGGTTCATCTGCAAGGATGAGTTTCGGTTGATTCAGCAAAGCCCGAGCCATGGCTGCTCGCTGGCGTTCTCCGGTGCTCAGTTTCGCTGGCACGTGCCGAATTCGATCTGACAGGCCAAATCGTTCGATGAGCTGCAGCCCCGGTCACGTGTTTCACCCGCAGGAGCGTTCAGCCGCGAGACCGGGTGCCAGCACATTGTCGAGTACGCTGAGATAGGGGACCAGATGGAACTGCTGAAAAACAAAACCGATTGTCCGTGCACGAAAGTCCGCCCGCGTATCCGGTTCAATGCGTACGGGTCCTGACCGTCGATGAGCACCTGTCCGGCATCCGTCACCAGAGCTCCTGCGATCAACAACAGCGTCGATTTACCGCAACCACTGGGGCCCTGAACGGCGATAAACTCACCGTCAGCGACTTGGAGTGACACGTCGCTGACAGCCCGCACGGTTGACTGATGGTCCGCGTACGATTTTGAAACATTTTTAACCTGAAGCAACATTTTGACACTATCTACTGGAACTCGCTCTGTATGAAAAGTGCTTTATTTGAAATGGCGAGCGGCATGCGTCAGCTTGCTGGTACAAGGCTCAACCTCCCTGCAATACAAGGGCAGGGTCCTGTCGAGATGCCAGAACAGCGGGCATCCAGCTGGCTGTTCCGGTCAGAGCCAGTGCCAGTACTGGTGCTGAGACGATCGTGAATAACAGATCGCCGCTGGCAAACAGCTGCCGCCATACGAGACCGTTGCTCGATAGGCCACCAAGCCACGATCCGGCCCCGAGACCAAGGCCGATACCGAACAGTGCTCCTGCGCAGCCGATGACGGTTGCCTTTGACAGGAAGACGAGAATGATCTGCCGGGATTTCAGCCCAATGGCTCGGAGAATGCCGATCTCTTCTGTTCGCTCCCGAGCGTTGGCAAGAGCCAGCAGAAAGATCGTCACGGCGGAACCCACAAGAACCAGAGGGACCATCACCGCAGCAAATCCGGCGTGCTGTCGTTCCAGCTGGCTGCGTGCCTGTACTTCCTGAAGCAAAGTCGCCTGCCCGAATTCCTTTTCCTGTTTCAGAGATGATTCGGCAACGCCCTTCGCTTTGGAACGGGCTTCAGCTCGAGCCAGGGCCTGCGAATACTTCTCAATCACCTGTGTACCAGGCAGGATGGCTTCGACCTCAGCACGAATTGCGGAAATGCGATCGCCGGCGCAGTCGCACTCGAGGGCCAGGATCGCGTTGATCAGATTCTCCATTCCCAGGAGTTCCTGAGCCTGCCGCAGGTTGATCCAGACAGTGACGTCATCGGAGGAACCGCGTTCGGGATGGATCGCGGAGATCGTGAACTCGCGTTCCAGAAATGTCACTGAATCGCCGTTCTTCAGCCCCAGGTCTTTCTGGATCTCGTACCCGACAACCATTTTGCCTACGTCGACTTCCTCCAGCAATGGCTTCTTTGAGTCTCGATGCTGAATCGGAACTTCGCCTCGGGTGCCAATTAAAATGATCTCTCGGTCCTGTTCCGGCCAGTGGACTCGCCGAGTGACGCTGGGCAACAGGTGGTTGACGGTGACAATGTCGGATTGCCCCAGTTTCTCGACATAGCTTTCCGGCATCGTGGCTGTCATGCCGTTTAGCAGCAGTTCTGAACGGGACTGTTCTTTCGGCAGGATCAGAATGTTAAAACCCAGGCCCAGCATATGTTTCCGCATGGCGTCTTCAAGGTCGGCACCCGCTTGCCTGACGACTTCCTCTTTTGCAGCAAGGGCCTGTTCAACCTCCGTCTGTTTCTGCTTAAGCAGATGCTCTGTAATGACGCGGTCGGCTCGCAGTAACGTCTGCGCGCCGACAAGGCAGGCGACGGCTGTCGTTACGGAAATGACTCCCATCAGAAAACTCAGTTTTCGATGGCAGATTTCACGAATCACAAGTCGCCAGAGGGTCATCGTTTGTCCCGATTCAATTCGTACGTGGTATCAAGTACACAGTCGCGACAACGACCACGACAACAAGAATCGTCAGCACGAACAGCACACTGATCCCAATGCCAGCCGACGCTGGGTGCTTCGGATCAGTATGGATGGCCTCGGTGACGCCAGAATTGGATGTTCTCACATCTGCGTCGACTTCGGCATCTTTCCTGTCGAGCCCGCCATCTCGTCGTCCGAAACCGGAAAAGCCAGCCAGCGGAGGTAAGTCTTTATCGAGTGATTCAGTGGGAACAACCACCTCGTCCCAATCGACATTGATGATCAGATCCACACCGGGATTCTGAGCCTTCACCGTGCATTGACAACCGCCGGTCAGAAACTGACAAGCCTCCTCAATGACGTCCGGGGCGATGCCCTTGCCAACCAGTGCGTACAGAACTCGACCGCGTCCAAACACCGGAAACGCCATCGGCTGACTGACCTGCGGTTCTTCCAGCAGATCAGACTCAACTCGCAGAAGCGTCTCCACAAGAACCCGTTCCTTCGCATCATCGCGTGAAACTCGGATCGCTGAAAAAGCCACTTTGAGAGCATCGGGAGCGACCGACAAATCACCGAGGTCTTCCACTTCGATCTCCGGCAACTTGATTGTGCTTTCCAGCTTCCTGAGTTCTGCGGCCAGCACGTCAAATGCGTTATCGTCCTCTTCCTTCCGACCACATTCCAGCAAGACCCAGACGACGGAGTCTCCATCGATCAGCTTCCTGCTGATTTGTGCCCTCGCTGGTGAATCCATCACTATCGCTGCGTTGTCTGCTGTGAATTCGCCCTGCCACGTTGTTTGCGCTGCGCCCCACTTTGGCGGCGAGAGCACGACCATCCATGGCAGTTTATCGAATTGATGATCACGCCGGATCTGCTGTGTGACCGCATCACTGTCGGCGTCGATATCAACGACTTTGACAATCACATTGGCGATCAGATTTCCATTTGCGCCTTTCGATTGCATTGAATCGACAACGGCCTGATGCTCCGTAGTGAGGTCTCCGCTGTGAAAGACGAACACGACATACGGGTCCGGTCGCCAGTGTTCCAGGGCATAGCGGAAAACCGGCACAGAACAAGCGAACGCCATCGAGGCCGTGGCAACCACAATCAACGTCGCTGTGGCGATTGTGCGAAGCCGCATGGATGATCTCGCTTTGCTTGCGCAGAATGTCGGGAAAGGCAAAGCATTTCGCAAATGGTGGGACAGACGGAGGAAGACTGTTACAGTGTACGTTGAGTCGCCCACCCGTTCAACCTTGGTGTTGGGCGAATGGACAAGAGGGTGTGTCCGTTGACTGGTCGTATCCTGAATGCGAAGGACAATGCGATTTTCTGCGGAGCAGCCGTGATAGATCTTGTCCTCGCGAAACGAATAGCCAAAAAAATGCGAAGCTCTCGACGCGACTATCGACAATCTTCGTCTTCGTCGGATGCAATGTCAGACTACCGCCTCCACCCATTCGGCAAAAAATACGTGCAATCCACCTAAAAAAGAAACTGAGCAAAAGCGATCAGCGATCACATAAATGCTTTGCAGCCGCTGCCGTTCAGACGCTTGCAGACTGGCCACGCCTCTCGCGGCGTTTTGAGCGAAACGCTCGGATGGACGG
>JBBJME010000193.1:0-13444 GCA_037719765.1 Planctomycetaceae bacterium | reverse complement strand
TCCTGTTCAGTCATGTCAAAGCAGATGGTAACTTCGACGACTTGCGATTCCTGGCTGGGATTTCTTCCTGCATCAAGACTCTATTGCAGCCAATTGAGGGTGATCAGCTGGTGGAGTTTCTGGCGGTTGCATCGATCCCAATCACTACTTTTCAGGAATATCGCCTCATCCCCGCCTATAAGACACTGGATAAAAACATTGCTGATATTGCAAGAGACAGAGGGCTGTTCTGCTCGGCCGATGCAAGTGTTTTTGCCACAACATCCGGGATGTTAGTCCATGCTCATCTGTTCCCTTATGACTCTGCGGTTACGTCAAATGTTCGCCAGAGATTTGTAATTACCGGATGGACTCACAGCCGGATGGACGGTGGTCCGGACCAACGATTCAAGCACAACCCTCCTGTTGGCCACTACGTCGTGGACGGTTATGACGTCACAATCGATGGCCAAAAACTTGAATTAAACGATCCGCCTAAACAACTTCTGGATCAAATCGATAAAGTCGCAAGATTTCGCCGCGACGTCTTGCTCAAGAAATGCCTGGCTCTGTCGATGAGCGGTTCATCGCGAATCCAACGCATCTGCCGTTCAACCGCTCCCGCCATCTGTCATCGATGCAGCAACCAACTCGAACTCGTGCCGGGCGACTTCGCCAGAGCGATCGGCAGCAGATGATTCTACAGCCTTGCCGGGCCGGGAGTCAGATGCACAACACTGTCAATCACAATGTGGTGAGCCAGCTTATTGCTGCGTCCCGTATAGTCCTGCCCGGCGTCTGCCACACGCGACAGGACATGCAGGTTCTTCCCGGCAAGTCGCATCGTCACATGAGAGTAATTGACAGGGTTCAGCGATGACTGAGGATCATTGAGCGGGAATGCCTGCCGATAGCCGCTCATCGACTCCAGCCGTTCAGCAATATTGAGTGCCATCCCGGACGTGCTGACGACCGTGCAGAAGCCACGGCTTCCCTGTTTCAAGCCTTTCTCTGCCGATGTGTAAATGATTTCTTCGACCACAATGTTTTCCCATTCAGGCAACGCCGTGAAGGATTTATTCCTGTGTTTTCGGGCCAAAGGCCCATCCGTTCGAATAGGCTGGGCCAACGGCCCAGGTGATTGTGAGTCCTATGTTCCAAAGCCCCAATCGGGGCGGCCATTCGATGGAGACGAATCGAATTGTCGGCCCGTTGGGCCTTTGTCGATGATAAAAACGCTTGTTACCAGGGCCGCTGGCCCTGGCTATTGGAACGAATGGCCCATTGGGCCGGAACCGCAGGTAGTCGCATCATTGTCGTTTCTTCTCTTTTTGCAATCCGGTCAATTCCACGACACTTTACGGGAGAAAAATCCTTCACGGCGTTGCCCTTCAGGCAAGGCCAGCGCACACTAAGTAGCTTTGATACCAAGGACTTGCATCAGGAAGTCATCATTCCAGCCGCAGATTCGACGCTTCATCGCGAGGCTATCTTTGCCGGGATGTTGTTTCAGCAGGGACAAAGTGAAGCGTCGGAGCCATGCTAGATTTTCGGCGATTGTCCTTTGGCGAGTTCTCAATCCGTCTTCTCCGTAAGTGACATCGAGACTCCAGTGACATGTCGTTTCGATTCCCCAGTGCTTGCGAACAGCCTTGGAAAACTGCTCGATTCCAAGTGGCAGGCTGCTGATGAAATAGCGAATATCAATCTTCTCTTCGCCCTTCACAATGCTCTGATAGACAACCACACCGATCGTCTTCAGACCCTTCCATCGCGACGTCGCCGTGAAAGTATTGGGAACTTCAAACTGCAGATAAGTGCGTGAATCCGATCGACCATGCCCCTTCTTTGCGGCTTCTTCCAGGCGCTGCGAGGGGACACCCGGGAAGTCATCGCTGATGTGTTCATCGACGTAATTCATCACTTGTTGAAACAGGCTGTCCTGATTGGCTTTCAATGCCAGAATGTAATCACCTTCGCCTGCAACGATCTGATCGGCGATGGCGGTTTGAGTCCCCATCGCATCAATCGTGATGATGGCACCTTTCAGATCGATGAGTCTCATGAGTTCCGGAATCGCTGTAATTTCATTGGATTTTGCTTCCGTGGCAACTTGTGCCAGCGTCAGTCCGAATTCCGACAACCAGGCACTCACCATGTGCATTGGGCCGAGTCCCTTCGCGCGATTGTGACTGCCCTTCATCGTCTTGCCGTCGATCGCCATGTGAGTCTTTTCCTCAGCACTGATGCCAGCCTTCTCCATCGCCGCATCACGCAGCGAGTTCAGCCAGCAGACAAAACAGGATTGAAACGCATCGACTTTCACGGCAGACAACACTCGTCGGATCACATCTCGTGAAGGAATCCCATGCGGCAGATCGAGTGCTTGCCGCAGTAGATCTTTCTTTGCGACCGCCCACTTGAAAATTCCGGTCGGTCCATCGGCTCCGGCAAGGACGCCCATCAAGGCAATCGTGAGGATACTTGGCAACGGGTGCAGCCGATTGATCGTCGATCGAGGATCTTCCAACTTTTCAAAATGACAAACGACTTCACTAAGCCCAATACTAACATCTGACCGTGGCATGAGTTTCTTTCCATAGCATGCGATGACAATTCGTATGCTGCGGAGGTATACTCAAAATGACTCAGTGGCGCAACTACCCATTTTACCAAATTGGCCTAATGTGCGCGCTGGCCTTGGCCCTTCAGGGCTTCGGTTCGTCAAGAAGATAGCATCGAGCGGTTATGACTGTCGCATTAGCCGGAACGCGTTAGCGTCCGGTTCCGTGAAAACCGTGAGCTAACGCTCAACGGCTGATTTCGACGAGACACTTATTGACCGCTCGATCCTAAGGTTCAACTACCCGGTGTCTGTTCAATCAGGCCGGGAATCGTTCTGTGAATTGCATACAACAACGGAATTTCGGCCCAGGCCGGGGCAATTTCGCTGGGCTTAATTCCCAATGCCAGTCGCGATGACCCGTCCGTCGATTGTGTGCCTGCCATCTCCTGTGGAGAACAACCCAATGCACTCACCGGAATGTAGGTAACATCTTCAAAGAATGCCTCAGCCGACGTCACAATTTCCGGGGCCAGTTTCAGGAGCAGGTTTCGAAATGAGTCGGAGACTTTTTTGAGCTGGCGAACGTTGAACTGATTCATTCCGTTCGGCATTTCCTGAAGAATCCAGTCTCTGGTGAGCGGCTTGCCATTTGCAACGGTGGCCCATGCGTCGTATTTCGTCAGCACGACGATCAAAGGACGTTTGTCTCTTTGCCCCGGTGGCAACTTCGTCTCATTGCGAATACGCCGAGTGGCTTCAGTCAGGATCAGGTCCTGTCTGTAACTGCTGACGTCGTCATTGACTTGCGGATCATCACTTCGTCCCTGGCAAAGCCTTCTCACTTTCGAATGCTGCGTGAGATCGAAAACAAAAAGCAGAGCTTTTGCCACCGCCAAATGCCGAGTGCCTGGCGAGGTGGCATTTTGTGCCCCTGGCAGGAAATGCTCGCCGGCATTGTCGTAGAGGCAAATCGTGCGGCCATTCTTTCGAATCGTCTTTGCCTTGGGATGGGAAGGGAGTAATCGCATTCGAAAGATGAACGGTTTCGGAAGTAGCATCATGCGGCCATGCTCCATTTCAATCTGTTCGTAAAGATCTCCATCCAGCTCCGTTTTAGGAAGCGCGACCAGCCGGTCTCTTTTTGCATTCAGAAACAGTGTTTCCTCGTACTCGTGCAACTTATGGTTCGCAATGGGATCAGCGTCTTCGAAACTGATCCCAAACTTTTGTCCCAACAGGGTCCGAAGCTGCCACAACGAAGCCGACAAGAAATAAGACTTGCCTGAGCTCGGTGACCCCAAAATTGAAAAGAAAGCCATCGGAAGTTCAAGCACATCACGTGGAACGCTCAGATGACATCGCGGACAAGCCAACTCCAGACACGGCTCACCTTTCGCATCGATCGCCTGCCCTGAGATATCGAATCGAGTGGGAAGAAATCGCCGATATCCTTCCGGCACTTTGGGGTCATCCTGCAGGCTCGGATGTACGGAAATCCATTTTGTATCATACGGCGGAAACTGAAACCAGCAGTGTGGACAGGTGATTTTCGCCAGCAGCGATCCAAGAGCGGATGCCGAATGAGTTGACATGTTTTGGGTCACTTTGCTGTCTCGACAAGTTAAAAGAGCTGTCATTCACCGCAACAGCACCCGTGCAGGCAATCCCTCTGGTAATTGGTCCGATAATTCGCGCAAGTAGTTTAAGGCAAGTTCCGGGTTCATAACCACTACCCCGACCCGATGGCCGCGAATTTTACTGCGTGAACACGAAGCTGCGCCCAACATTCATGACCAGTCACACACGGTTAATTCCTGGCTTTTCCGGATCCACGGCAGGCAGGACAATTCACCGAGCCTGCAACGCAGTTCGGGCAGTCAACCTCGTTGAACGTCGGTATTTGAACTTTGCGAGCAAATTCCCCAAACCTACGATTCGCGTGGTCGAAGATCTCTGTGCAATCGTCCCTTCGTGACAAGAATGGTTCGGGCATGGGACTTGGCCAGATCCTTTACAACTTAAACAACTGTCATCGACAAAATAGTAGCCTTGCATGCGAGTCGATCCGGCCTTTGCGGCTAAGACCGGAACGGCGTCATGAAAGAAAACTTCGATGAACACAGTTGAGGCAGCTCCCGAACTTGCAATTTCCGGCCATGTGCGTTCGTTCGACTCATCATGCGGAGCATGAAAGCCAGGTATGTTCTCTTCAAGAAATGAAATGGCCGAGTTCGCCTGCACGCCCCCTGAGACTCCGCGATCCACTAGAAACATGAAAGTGTTGATGCCTGCAACCTTCCCAGTAGCGTCCAGCAGCGGTCCCCCACTGTTACCGGGATTCATGGCTACATCGCACAGGACCGTATCCGGGCACTTTTCAAGCATTAACGCCACCTTGGCTTGTGTACTCTGCGGCGGTGAACCAGTGGCCGAGGAGGTATTCGTATACCCGAGTGCCATTACAGGTTGTCCAAGGTTGAGACTCTTCGCACTGAGAATCAGCGGAGGAAGGGTCAAAGTTTGACATCGAAGCAATGCGAGATCGTGTTCGTCCGAAACTGCAATCACCTCGGCTCGCACTGCGGTTGTCTTGTGGTCGCCTGCAGGAATACTCACGTAAATGGCATCGGCCATCCCGTAAGTCTCATTTTCCACAACATGTCGGTTTGTCAGCAGCAGATTCGCAGCAACAAAGAAACCAGACCCTTCGCCTCCAATGTTGACTAGATTTGCCACTTCATTCGGATCAACATTTCTTGGGCGTGCCTCTGCAGGTGCCACTGGGGGCGTAAGCAGCCAAATGAAACCGTTTTTCGGGGAACTCCCGGCTGGTAGCGCCAATCGACTGTAAAGCTTGCGATATCGATCAACCACGCTCTTCGAGGCGGTGATCCGCTGCCTCTCGATTTCGAAGACACACCGGCCGACATTGTGAATGATCTCACTCGAGATTGGTGCAAGCTCGGCAGCTCTTTCCCAATGGGCTATCGCGGTGGAAACTTTTCCATCCTTCACTTCACAAACTGCGAGGTTATTCATTGCACCAGTATTTTTCGAACTTCGTGCGAGAACTTTTTTGAAATGGCCGCTTGCTTTGTCGGAGTCGTTTTGCAACGCAAAGTGAAGGCCCAGCAGGTAATTCGCCAGATAGCCGTTCTTGTCAGCACTACTTGCCTTTTCAAGATTGGCTCGCGTTCCCTCAAAGTCATTGACTCGGATTTTGGCAACCGCCTCTTCCACAAGGATCTGTGATTCCAGTGCAGCAGCCTGCTTCTCTTCGACCGAGCACCACTTCGTTCCGAGGCGCACGAGCCTCTGATCGAATCTGTCCTGCCACTGAGCTTCCATGCGATCTACTGAGTTTTTCCAGCGTCCGTCGAGACCGTGTTTGCTTTTATATTCCGCAATGAGCATCAAAGCTTCGCGAGGAGTACGACACATGTTGCAATCCCTCTCGAGTCGATCGCTGGTCGCAGATTTGGCGGACTCACCTGAAGCTGTCGTGGACTTGGGACTGGCTTGATCTGCGGCTTCCGCAGCGGCACGGGCACTCGATACGATCGCCGCACCTGAAACTTGTTCCTCAGCAGTCTTAACGGCTTCCGCAGCGACCCCGCTTCCTCTTCGACTTGATCAGCAACACGAGCTTTTTCCGCAGCTTCTGCAATGTCTGCGGCGACTCGGGCTTCCTCCGCAGCTTCTGCGGCCTCTGTGGCGACAAGTGCGGCCTCTGCAGCCTCTGTGGCGTCGCGTGATTCCTCCTGCGCTTCTGAGGAGTTTACGGCGACACGAGCCTCTGCCGCCTCGGCGGCGACACGGTCCTCCTCTGCACCCATTACGGTTTCTTCAGCGACAGCACCATCTTCTGCGGTTATGCGCTGTGACTTCGATGGGTCGGTGCGATAAATGAAGTAGGCAGCGGCTAAAACAACTGCTACAACCACAGGTAGACAGATTGCAAACAGTATCTTGATGAGTCCAACCGGCGCTGTCACATCAACTGGCGAATCTCCTAGCTGCCGTTTTCTCTTGTCTCTTTTTCCCGACTGCTGTCCCAGATCCTCTCGATTCTTTGAGTCTTTTACTCCTCCGAGAGGTTTGCTGTCGTTGTCATTGCTGGCGGACAAGGGTGATGGAAACTGGGAGTACTTGTCCGTTGCCCAATCTGCCTCGCCGTACTCATCCATTGACCAATCTGAACCGTAAGGATCATCGGTGAGCCACCTGGATTGCTCACATGATTCTCCCTCGCTGAATGCCGGTTGGGACGGACCGAGATTCGGATTCTGCGGCTGAGGCACTGAAATAACGACAGAGCATTTTGGACAACGAATTTTTTAACCTGCAACGGAGACGGGAACCGCCAGCTTCGTCGCGCACGAAGTGCAATCCACCGTGAATTTTTTTTCCATGTTTAGTGGGTCCGGCTAAATACTTTTCTCAAGGGAAGTTCCATGAACACGTTGCCACGTAATTCGTTTTCCTTAAGTAACGTATTGGCCTCGACTGGTAAACTGAGTTGCGGGTCTGGTACAGCAGCGTAATCGGCCAACTTTGCAATGATTTTGGCACGAAATGACTCAGCTTAATCCTCATCGAGCGATAAATTGTCACCAAATCTGGAAATGCCAAGCTTTCACTTAGTCCAATACTTTTATCCACATTACACCCCCTTCAACTTCCATGTGAGTGTAACCGTCCCCAATCCGCGCAGTTTTGCAATTTCCATACGTATGGTTGCGCTGGCGCTGTGGGACGCACCAGCATTCCAATTGCATCCAGCGCCGATCCAGTCAGTTGTCAATACGATCTGGACTGCATCGCCGGTAGAAAATTTTGTTGCGGAGTTTGGCATCACATGTATTTCAGGTTTTCAAAATCAAAAGAATTCCGGCCAGCCAACCAAAGGGCAGGGGAGTCCGTCCAAGTTTTAATCTCCCCCATCCTCCTGAATCCTTAACTTCCCTGGCCGCGCGATCGCGCCCGTGAGAGGTCTCTGAGACTGCTGCGACTCGCTGAGGAAATCGAACCACGTGGCGGAACGGCGGTAAAACACTGCAAAACGGCGTTGCCGATGAATCGAACGGCGCAGAATCCTACGCAATGAGCTGCTGCGGTCGTCTGTCTCGCCTGTTTCGGCAAATGCAGAAAAGCCCTGGCAGGGTTTGCAACCTGGTGGAAAAGACAAGAGTCAAATGAACGAATCGTTTTGGTCAGATGCACAGGCTGATGACGTCCTTGATCAACGTTCTGAATTTCCTAAGGTTCAGGGTCGTGGGCAGAGACGACAGTAATCAGCAACGGCAGAGCCAGCACTCGCCGATCGAAATGCTCCCGGCACGATGATTGCGGGCAGAATATGGCCTAACGCGGTAGGCGAGCGGTGTGGCGTCAGCCCACTGGTACACCTGCCACACGATCAAACGCGAAAATCGCAATGTACCGGCAAGCTGACGCATGCCGCTCGCCGGTTCTTTGCGGCAGGCATTCGTTATCGTGCAGCACCCGCGTGGCGTTTGGCTTTGGGGTCGCCGGCGGCGTGCTTGAGGCCGGTCTTGTGGTCGATGAAAATCATCACGGGGTGCGCAATCGGCGATGCCACGATTCCCAGCAGGTGTCCGCGGTCTGACAGATTCTTGCGGACAGCTTCCGGGATCTCTTCGTTGACCTTGAGTTCACCGCGTCCGACGAATGCGGCGTTGCGATCGGGATTGGGATTGAACGAATCCTGGTGATGGTTCATCTGGAAGCGTGGAGCCGTCACCGCCTCCTTCGGTGACATGCCGAAGTCGATGTGGTTGAGCAGCACGTTCAGCGTCGTCTGGTCCTGCACGTCTCCGCCGGCCACGCTGATCGCAATCACCGGCAAGCCGTCCTTCAGTACCAGTGTCGGCGTCAATGTGACTCGCGGTCGCTTCCCCGCCTGAACTCGGTTCGGATGATTCGGATTGGTATTCATACTTCGCACGCGGTTTCCCGTGTTGACTCCCGATGGACCGGGGGTATTCGTCAGCGTGTTACAGCTCGGAGTCGCAGCGATCACATTGCCCCAGCGATCGGCAACGACGCAGGTTGTGGTGTCCTGCTTCGGAATCTTTTCAGTTTCGTTGTCCGGAGCCCCCTCAGTCCGCAATGCCTGCATCTTTGCAGGATCGCCAGGCCGACGGTCCATGGACGCATGTTGCACATCGATCAGCGGACGGCGAAGAGTTGTATAGTCGTCGGAGAGCAGCTCCGTCATCGGCACTGACGAAAAGCGCGGGTCCGCGTAATACTCGTCCCGGTCAGCGTATCCCAGCTTCATGGCTTCCGTCATCACATGAATGCAGTCAGCCGAAAGGTGCCCCATCGCATGCAGATCGAATCCTTCCAGCAAGCGCAGGTTCTGACAAAGCACGGGCCCTTGAGTCCACGGCCCGCATTTGTAGACCGTGTAGCCTCGGTATTGGATCGAAACCGGATCTTCGACCAGCGTTGTCTGAGCCGCGAGATCCGGTTTCCGCTGAAACGCGCCGGTCGCGATGTACCACGCTTCCAGCTCATCAGCAACATCACCGATGTAGAAGCGATCTCGTGCCGCCTTGAGTTTGTCTTCACGACTTCCCTGAGCAGCACGCTCGGCATCGACCAGTTTCCTCAGCGTCACGGCAAGATGCGGATGCCACGCTTCTTTACCCTTGTCGAGAAGTTCCAGTGTCGGTGTCACCGCCTGTTCAAAGGAAATCGTTCCGTAGAGCTTCAATAGTGTGACGACCAGATCAACGGCCCCCGGTACCGGTGCTGCCTTCATGCTGCCCATTGACGGGATACCGTTCTGATAGAACCATTCGATCGCAGCCGGATCGAGCGGTGCCCTCGCCTACGCCACTCAGCGATTTGACGTGTTTTGTCTTCGCATCGTAAACCAGAACAGGCACCTCACCGCCGATCGCAAACGAACCATAGTCCGTGACGGCCAGCGCCAGGATTGTCGCCGCCGCCGCATCTACGCTCGACCACCGGCATCCAGAATCCCCAGACCTGCCGCCACCGAATCTGCATGTCCCGCTGCCACCGCTCCATTTTTTCCCGACGCATGCCAGGAAATCTCCTGAGCTGTCGCGTGAGGTTGCGACAACGCCAGCAGTAAAACCGCAAAGGAAATCGCAAGAAGGTGTTTCACAGGAATCGTCCTTTGTGAGGCTGTGACGGATGTTTGGGCGTGACAGAAAGCGCGTTGCAGTCGATGGCAAGCTGGAAGCTTACCCACGGGTTGCTCAATGTCTGCCGACCGCCTGATTTCGCCTCGGCTGGCCAGGTTGTGAGTTGGCGACTCCATGGGCTTGAAAAGGGGTCAGGAACCAATAGCCAAATGGCCCAAAGGGTGCTCCGCACTATTGGTTCCTGACCCCTTTTCCAAGCCGCAACGCCTCGTTTCATGGTTGACAGAGCACTACTGTGTTTGGGTCAAATCGACAGTTCATTTGCTCTGCCGAAAGACTCGAATGATATCGTACACTTTGAGGCAGGAAAAGGACTCGGACGGAGCGTTGCCTTTGGAACCACACTCATGAATTGCCAGCCACGAATGTCGCTGCTCGTTATCGTTATCATTCTCACGTCGTCGCTGGTCGCTGCCGCAGAATCCAATGCGGCCCGATCGGTCCTCATTCGCGACGTGCCTCATATCGAGCAAAAGCCCGACTTTTGTGGCGAAGCGTGCGTCGCGATGGCTCTGCAAAAACTTGGCAAACCCGCCGATCAGGACTTTGTGTTTGATCAGTCAGGGTTGTCGCCGATTCACGGCCGAGGCTGCTATACCAGGGACCTTGCTGATGCTGTTCGCAACATCGGATTTGATGCAGGCAAGGTTTGGTACAAGGTTCGACCAGCGTCGGCACAGGCCGACCTGGATCGTCTGTTCCAGGTGATTCAGACGGATTTGGCGAACGGGCACACCACTGTTGTCTGCATGCACTACGACGACCAGCCCGACACGACCGAACACTTTCGGCTGATCGTTGGTTACGACGCAGACCGTGACGAAGTCATTTATCAGGAACCCGCAACGTCTGACGGCGACTACCAGCGGATGTCGCGGCAAATGCTGATGAAGTTGTGGCCGTTGAAATACACGGAAGAAGAATGGACGGTCGTGATGATGCGGCTGAGACCGACCGCAAAGTTGCGTGGTTCGACATCGACTGGATTTACCGATGCCGATTACGCTCAACACATTCACGAGTTGAAGAAACGCTTGCCCGGCGATGACTTTCATGTGGTCCTCGAAAAACCGTTCGTCGTTGTCGGTAACGATTCTGCAGAAACGGTGCAACAGCATTCCACGAACACAGTGCAATGGGCCGTTAATCGACTGAAGAAGGACTATTTCACGAAAGATCCTGTCCACATCGTGGATATCTGGCTGTTCCGCGACAAGGAGAGCTATGAGGAAAACTGCGTCAAGTTGTTCGGGAAAAACCCGGGCACGCCGTTTGGCTACTATTCGTCGAGCGACCAGGCTCTGGTGATGAACATCAGCACGGGCGGCGGGACTCTGGTCCACGAAATCGTGCATCCGTTCATTGAAGCCAATTTTCCGGACTGCCCGTCCTGGTTCAACGAAGGACTGGCCTCAATGTACGAGCAGTGTCGCGACAACAGCGGTCACATCTGGGGCAGCACGAACTGGAGACTCAATGGACTCAAGGAGGCGATTGCCGATCAGCGAGTCCCCGCGTTCAAAACGCTGTGCAGCACGACACGCCATGAATTCTACGAAGAAGATCCAGGGACCAACTACGCTCAGGCTCGGTACCTGTGCTACTACCTTCAGGAGCAGGGACTGCTGGTCAAGTACTACCACGAATTCCGTGAGAACGTCGCATCCGATCCAACCGGATACAAGACTCTTCAAAACGTCCTCGGCACAGACGACATGGACGAATTCAAACAACGCTGGGAAGCCTACACAGCAGCCTTGCGTTTCTGAAATTCCGATGGACGGGATGCATTCAATGTTGCCATCACTCTCCGCGTGATGAGCCTTTGAGGGTGTCCACGGCGCTTGTTCAACGATCAAACATGCTGAATAAGCAGACCTCACGTCGTTCTCTCGACAGGGCAATCATGTCGAACACTGTATATGACGAACTTGCTTCGGGACTTGACAAGGCAAGAATCTCAGACTCTCCGAGTTCTACAAATGACGGCCACCACTGCGGGAGTGATTCGGGGTAGATCAGCGATTCTGCCGCGTCCGTCGTTGAGTCAGCAATCTGCACTTCCAGGGCTCGAACCTTGCGCCCTCCACGGGCCATACACGAAAAATCCGAAGACATCATCATCTCACGGCAACATCACCGGCCGCGCGGATTTCCGTCCCCTTCGTCCCCGTCAACTCATCTCCCAGTTCAGCGCGAATGCCTTCGGCCAGTTTGCTCAGACGAGCCACCACGTTGGGATACTGATCCGCGACGTTCGTCTTTTCGCCGGGATCGATTTTCATATTGAAGAGAGCCAGGTCCGTGTGAGCAACCTCGTAGCCGTGGCGGCTTGCGATGCCACGGATGCCGGATTGCGTGATCGATGCGGGTTTCAGATTCTCGAAGTTGGAGGGCTTGCCGTTGCGACCCGGTGGACCGGCCGCGGTCAGGTAGTCGTGAGCGAAATGCAGCTTCCATTCGCCACTGCGAACGGCCTGCAGCTCGTCACCCGCGTAGATGCACAATGCATCGTGTGGTGACTTAGCACCAGCGTCACCAAACAACAACGGGCGAATGTCTTTGCCATCAATCTTGCGATCCGACAGTTTCCCTTCCACCAGAGCGGCAATCGTTGGCAACAGATCGATGGTGCCAGCCGGTTCGCTGCATTCCGTGGCCGCGGGGATTCTTCCGGTCCATCGAATCAGGCAGGGAGTTCTCACGCCGCCTTCAAAGGATGTCAGCTTGCCTTCGCGAAGTCCACCCGCTGATCCCGCGTGATCGCCGTACGAGAGAAACGGTCCGTTGTCTGACATGAAGATCATCAGAGTCCGCTCATTCAGATGATGCTTCGTCAGAGTCTCGAGGATTTCTCCCACCGACCAATCCAGTTCTTCAATCACGTCGCCATACAAGCCACGAGCCGACTTGCCCTTAAATTTGTCGGACGCAAAGATGGGCACATGCGGCATCACATGCGGCACATACAGGAAGAACGGCTGGTCTTTGTGCGATTCGATAAACGACACGGCTCGTTCGGTGAATCGTCGAGTGAACTGCGCCTGATTGGGATCAAGCTCGACCACCGTTCGACCGTCATACAGTGGAAGCGGCGGCATTGAGGCGTGCAGCACCGGATGGTACTTTGTGTTGTCGTTCGAATACGGAATGCCCAGAAACTCATCAAAGCCATTGTTGAGCGGCAAAAATTCTGCCACGGTTCCCAGATGCCACTTGCCCACAATCGCGGTCGCATAACCCTTCGGCTTCAGCAGCTCCGGCAATAACAATTCATCCGGATGAATGCCCACAGTACTGGTATGGTTGAGCGCGCCGGACAGACTGACTCGATTGGGATAACAGCCTGACATCAGAGCCGCCCGCGAGGCAGTACACACCGCTTGAGCCACATAGAAATCCGTGAACCGACGGCCTTCCTTTGCCAGCCGATCCATGTTGGGCGTCTTCACATCCGTCGCGCCGAAACAGCCGACGTCACCATAGCCCTGATCATCGGTAAAGATCAGGACGATATTCGGCAATTCACCGTCCGACGCGAATGCTCGCTCGGCAGTCACCATGCTGACGGCAAGTGCGAGAATCAGACGGGCACACGTTCGGCGGGGTGGCCCTGATAAGGCGCGTGAGCTGAATTCGGATTTGTGTGCGACTGGCTTTGCCAGTGCTGGGCTTTGTCGCCTAGACTTTCGGACAT
>JBBJME010000192.1:0-13458 GCA_037719765.1 Planctomycetaceae bacterium | reverse complement strand
CCATCCGGCGGAACAAAGCCGCCACGATCGTTGTCACAACGCTGGTGGTCGCCACGTTGGGAATGTCGTACCAGTTGCTCGGTCGATGGAAGGCAGAAGAGAAATCTCGTGCGGAAACAGAACGCCGACAAGAGGCCGAACTTGTCTCACTGCGGAAAGACTATGAAGCCGCGACGGCGCTGGCCGCCCAGCGAGCATCCGAGCGTGAAACGCTGCTTCAGAAACTGCTCGTCACTCCAGTAGGAACTACGTCCGAAGATACCCGTCTGCTGGCGTTGGATGACGCAATCGCCAGTGATCTGGTGACTGAGAGCGATCAAACTGACCTGCAACTGGCCAAGGTTGAGGTACTGCATCGACTCCAAAGCTTTGACAGACTCCAGCAACTGGTCGCCGAAATCCGACCGATCACCAATCGCCAGCGAGGACAGGTTGAACTGTGGAATATTCGCAAGGCATATCAACCCAACCAGCAGCGGAATCTCGCTGTGGAAGTTCTGGAGAAAAAGGACGACTATCAACTTGCGGCACCGGATATCGGCTATTTGCATTCTTTGCTGGCATCCACGCGATCTGAAGCCATTCAGACGCTGTATGAAGTGATTCATGAGAATTCGCAACACGAATTCTCCCGCAAAATGCTGATCACTTTACTGTTGCTGGAAGGGCGGTCGCAGGAACTCGAACGGCAGATTGAGCAGGCACGACTGTTGTTCCCCGGAAGCGTCGATATCGAACTGGCGGAGGGGCTGGCACTGGCCTTTCGCGGGGATCGACAGCGAGTGGAATCGCATCTGGAACTCGTGAAATCTCTGGATCTGTTGTCAGCCAGGGACCGAGAATTTCAGGAGAAGTTTCTTTTTCTGCTGACACGAATCTCTGAAACCGTTCTATCGTTTGATGTCGAATCCGATACGAATTCAGTTTCCGATTTGGTCACAGACATCGTTGAGTTGAAGCAGGCTCTTTCGAATCCTGCTGATTTGCCGAAGCTCATTCAGGAAGCGTTTGGTGCCAACATCGGCGTTGGAATTCCGGAGACGCCAGCGGAGCCGATCGATAATCTGCTTTCGAATGCTCCCGCCCGGATTCTCGCTGCCAACGCGGCGATCACGCTGCTGGGGCAACCAGGGCTCATGAAGAGTTTGACGGTAGACATCGAACGCCATTCGCCCATCCCGGGTGATGCATTTTTCGCCAGACTGCGGGCTTACGCCTGCCTGGTTCCGCTGGATTACCAGGGAGCTGCGAAGGAACTTGAATTGGCGATCAAGAGTCCGTGCGTGTTTCCCCGCTTAAAGTCTCGCATACTTTATGAAGCGGCCATGTGCCATATGGGGATTTACTTTGGGACAGAAAGAACGGACCAATCCGCACTCAGCAGAGCAGGAGAACTTGCGCTTCGCTGGCTCGACGAAACCGATGAGCTGGATTCTGTCACTGTGCAGAGAACCCAGAACATCCTGAACATGAGCGGTCAATATGACGCGGCCCTCCAGCTGATTGATCGGTACCGGAAGTCTATCGCCGCATCTTCACCAGCGGCATTCGTGGATGAGGAACTGCGGATCCTATTAGCAGCCGGGCGTTTTCCCGAAGTGATCGAACTGGCCCAGCAATTGCTGGCCAGTGATTCCGGTGCTTCCGAGGAAGTCGCAAAGTTCGCAAGCCAGATGCGTGATAAAGCCTTGAGCCAGCTGCGGGAACTGGTCATGCCTAAGGATAAAACGGAAGAGACTCCCTGAACGGACCATCGCAACGTCGGCTAAGATTGCTCCGCCCAGGGAATTTCGATCCGCACGTGGTCACGACATCACAGAGATTCCCAGCTCTGAACGGGAATCACCGACACCAGTCGATTCGACCACGTCTGATAGTCAATGGTGAACGTCTGCAGCAGATGAGTCGCTAACTGAAAACCGGCTTCCTGTGTCGTGATATCAGCAAGAGTTTGTGCGGGGGGCGATCCCTTTGCCTCAGTCTCTTGTGGGTCTGTACGGGCGACACTCAGGTCACTTGCGGTGGAAAAACTGACTTCGGAAATAGGATGAACGTTCATACAACACTCCCAGGGAACAGAGAAACGGAAAAAGCACAGAACAGCTAGCGTGAAACCCAGCTGTGTGGGCGGAAAACGCAGAGTTGCTGAGTCCTGCGGTGCAGCTTCAGAACTTCAAGTGTCTTCCGGCTGGTTACTGATTCGCAATTCCACATGGCACGCAGATCGCGCATGAGAAGACTGTCATTGGTCAGCACGACGATGCTGTGTGCGAGTTTGTGTTGAAGTGCGACACGCAGCAGCACGAGATCCTGGAATCCGTCACATTGTTCTCGACGCACTTCTGCAATTTGCAGCGAGATCATTGAGCTGAGAATGACGAGAGACCTTTGCGCCAGGAAATCGTTATCTCGACTGAAACAGTGCTTTCGAAGTTCCCATAGCACAAGGGCGGGAACCAGTAGCGGATTGCGTCGAAATTCGGACGCGTAGGTCTGCACAAAGCCTCGGAATCCCGGCTGCATCGCAAAGCTGGTGTCCAGCAGAATCTTGTGGGACAACACAAGAGAACGCATGTCGTTGATATTGACCATTAGAACCTCCCTCCGAAAAACGGAGTCCACACGCCTCGGTCCTGCCCTCCAGGGGGAGCGATGGCTCTCAGAAAACCTCTGCATCCTGCAGCGGCAACTGCGAACTGAACGATTTCAGTTCGTCAATGTTGAAACGAAGCTCGGTAGCGATGTCTGCGCTGTCCCAAAAAATTTCGATTCGGCGCAGACTGCCGTTCATCCCTGCGTCTGTGAGTCAGAAAGGCCGAGAGCAACGATGCCTTTCCTCGACTGGGAGAAGTGGCTCTCCTGTCGCGATATGTTTCCGTTTCAGCAAGAGGGGTCGATCATGTGTTACTTCTGGCTACCAATGTATCTCAATCTCAGTTTTGTGATGGCCGTGGCTGGTGAGGAACCAACACCGCACTATTCATTTCGTTATCACACTTCATTCGGATCGTCTGAGAACATGCAGACACTGACGTTTTCTCCTGACAGTCAACAGCTGGCAGTCTCAGTCTCAAATCATGTCGATTTGATCGATCTCCGGGATGGAGAAATTATTCACGAGTTTCGTTCATCTCCATTCAGTCTGAGCTACACGCCGGATGGAAAGCGGCTGTATATGATTTCCAGAGATCAGGCGATCCTTCTGGACGTACTGTCCGGCGTTGTGATACCTTCGCAGTATCGACCGGTCACAGCGGGTCCGGGGATCAATCTGGAAGAACACAACGGAAAACTGCTGATCAAGTCCCTGGTTCGTGGCAGCTCTGCTGATGCCGGCGAAGGGTTACTCGCTGGCGACGAAATTGTTGCCTTCAGCGAAGGACGTAACGGAGAAATGCGGCGCGTCACCGGCTGGTCTCTCGAGTCTGCTTCGGATGCTCTGAAGGGATATGCCGGAACGTTTGTACGACTGACGGTGCTGCCACGTGGTCGCTACGGTTCGAAGAACGAGAAGACGCTCATACTGCGACGTACAACGGTTGCAGGAACCAGCAGCACGGGAGGTGTTGCGGTGAACCTGCAGCGGACGCTGCCGAAAGCACTTGCGTGGTGTATGGTGAACGGACAGCATGAATTCCGGGATGCCTCCAGTGGAAATCCGGTCGCTCACCTGGAAACCATTGATATTCAAAACGTGGGACTGTACGCCATTTCGCCGGACGGGACGAAGTTTGCCGTGGTGGCTCGAAGGAAAGATCGGGAGGGCAACGCCGTAGAGGTATTTGATCTCGCGACTCAGGAGCGACTGGCCTTTATTCCGCTGTCAAAGACGTCGTTTTACGATATCGCGTTTGCAGCTGACAACAACCGCATTTTGATTGGGACCTGGGATAGTGTGGAAATCGCTGACACGGCCAAAGGCGCTGTCGTGTCACAGATGACGCTGGGGTTTAAGCTGCCCAGGAAAGAGGAAAGCCTCCGCGCGTCGGGTTCGATTGCCTCGATGGCGAAGAATGAAGTCCGTGATCAAATCGCAGATGGTTCGACGGTCTGGTCCGGTTCTCCGCGACAGCTCGTGGCAAAACTCGCCGTGTCTTCGCGGAACGTTGTCGCGGTGGGAGACAATAATGGCAATATCGGCCTGTGGGATCTGACCACCGGCAACCATGTGCAAAGCATTGAAAGTGAAAACAATGAGCCTGTGGAACAGGTTCAGTTCTCTCCGAATGGTTGCTGGCTGGCGTATTATGTTGGTGGCACACTGCATCTGGAAGATGTCTCCAGAACAACAGTACCGGATCACGACACAACGCCTGAATTGCAGGACAACTCGGATGAGACTTTCGCGGAAGATCGTGCCAGTGCGATCACACGGGATTGATCTGACCTGCCACGTGGAATGACAGTCTGTGGCGACGACTTTGAAGACCAGTGGAAGATGAAAGCCGCCAAAGCGGACGGATTTCTTCCACTGGTTTTTTTTGTCATGACGGCGGATCTGGATTCACGCAGCCCCATCGATTCCCTGGTGCAGGATGACGGATGATTCACCGCAGGTTGAAAGTAAGAAAAGGCCCGGTGGTGCAACGGGGCCAGACAGTAAGAACCTTGAACACATCCGCGTCGGCTGTCTTTCCGACGAGGGTGTTACGCTTCAGAACCAGACTGGTTAAAGATCCAGTCGTGGGCCTGATCGGCGACTTTCATCACGAGTTGAAGGTCATCGTACGAAGCTGGATGAATCCTTCCACTTGTCAGCGTCCTTGTAGAGACACAGATTTGACGCGTGCCGAACTCCGTTTTCCGGGTGTTTTCCAGACGGCAGCTTTAATCCGTCCGAGTCGCACTTCATGAACCGGAGCCTTTGCGGCGGAACCATTCTGTTTTGTCATGTGACTTACCTTTCAACAAACAACAAACAATTGACGGCAGCCCAAACAGTTCGGGCGGCCCAAATTCTTCACCGAGCTATTCACAATTCGGGCAGAGACCGATGAAGTTTTCACCGGGACTCTGCGGGACAAAGCGAAGACGAAACCAACCGTCATCGACAGCCTTGTCGTAGTCGTCAGGGCCATCGACATCGCAGTTGCAGCACGACAGGGTGAACGGAACTCCGTGAGGAATTCCATTCGGATCGTTCAGCACCTGATTCGCCAGATCCAGAGCGTATCGGCACGCAGCGTGAGCCACGGTCCGATTCCATTCCGAGCCCAGCGTTCGCGGCGGCTCTTTCGAAGCATCGTCTGCGGCTTTGCTGATGGCAGTGGTTTCCGGAGGGAAACCACCGCGATCCATCCACTGCAGCAGACCTTCAGCGAGATCACGAACGCGATCCCAGTCCAGTTGATGAAACGCATCCATCAGTTCCAGCCATGCGGCTTGCGGGTCCATGATGTGTCTCCCGCTAAACCGCCAGTGTGAGCAGGCGACCGATACGGGAATCCAATTCCGCTCGGTCACCGGCGTTTCGAATTCGTCCGGAGATGCGCGTCAACGCATCGACCAGAGCGAACACGGTGAACCGGGATCCACTGGCCGTCACCATGTTGAGGGCTTCCCGGATGGAATTCTGAGGAATCCCTTTGCCGGTCAGCGCCGTCATAGTCGCCTCACGGTCTTCACCCAGAACAGATTTCTGAGCGATCGTCATTTGCCGCACGAACGCATCACGTCGCTGATCGCGGGACTTCACCAGCTGATCCAGCAGACTGGTGATCTCCGGCAACGCATCGTGGACATTGGCCGTGTGTTTGCGACTGAAGGTTGTGACCTCCATCGCATCCCACACGATATGATTCGCGCAGATGGACTGAAACCAGAAGGTTTCAATACCGACCGTGCGTCGTCCGACTTCGGAATTCCAGAGAAAGAATCCCGGAGCAAACGATTCACCACCAATTTCCACCCAGCCGGTCGGATCGATCAGAAAGCAGAACATGTCCTGCTCGCCAGCGTACAGACCGGTCGCTCCGTTGAAGCCCTGCTGAGGCGGCACGAAATCCCCTGCATGATTACGAACCATGTCGAGGAGTTTCGTGTTGTAGAGCCGCGTGTAGCTGGCACCGTGAATCGAGCGAACTCGATCATCGGTTGTCAGCACCTGCAGCGGCTTACGACCTTTTGGCAGCGTTTCATGAAACGCCTGCATGGCCGTTTCACAGCGGAGCCGATTCAGCGTGAGCTTATCGACTCGGGCCAGACTGCACAGTTGACCGAAGGACCAGTCATTCAGATGGAACTGACCGGCCGAACCGACCGACAGGCCCAACTGACCATTGTCGAGGAGCGTGGGAGTCACCGTTTCCGGCGGTTCCCAGCGATCCAGTGAATGTTCCTGCAGCGTGCTGCAGTACTGATAGAGCTGATCAAAGGAATCGAACGTCTCATCAGGCGCTCGAGAAAACAATTCGCGGGAAGCCCGCACAAGATTGGTCATGAAATGATCTCCAAACAGGAACAGGGAAACAGAAAAACCTCAGTAAAAACCGAATGTTGCACCACCGGTACTCACGCACGCCCGTTCCGTATCGGAGCGTCCATGAGTGCCGATGTGAGTTCTTCTACCCGTACCTGAATGTCAAAGATCGTGTATCACATGTGTTGTGAAATGTCGCCTGGAAAATGTGCTCAAAAAAGTGCCGACCCCGTGAAGAAAGTTTTCAGGCAACCAATCTGTGGCTGTCACTTGCTTTGAGTGAGGGGGTTCACGGCTGACTGATCCTGCCTTCGTCGGCTGGCATCCATTGGGGCTCGCCACGCCGGGGGCCCCCGATGGATGCCAGCTGATGAAGGCGGTGCTTGTGAGCTGGCAGGCTCGCTGGCCGTGTGCCTGCTGGCCAGAATTGACCGGCTGCCATTAGCTGGCCTGTTACCCAGAGCTACTCAGCGGGTGATGGCCTGCCTTGCTGTCCCCAGCCTGCCTTTGTTGGCGGCTTTCCGGCGGGGCTCGGAGAGCTGACGTGTTGGCGGGTGCCACTCAAAGCTCCCGGTTGAACCGGTGCCTTTCGGGATATCAATCAGCGGATTCCCGTGAAAGTGGCTTACCAGTACGAAGTGCCGCGAGGCGAAGCCATCAGACATCTGACGAAGAAAGCCCGGTTGCTGGCCGGGCTGAAGCACCTTCATGCTGTTCCGAATTGCGTGGCAAACCGGGCCGACGACGAGATTAGCCCGGCGATCTGATCATGCGGTCAATTGTCCGCAGGGTGGTCCTGTTCTTCTTCAATACGAAGATCTGACTTTGTTATTTCTACGTCGTTGTTCCGAGTCGACATGCGACTGCAGCTTTCGGCTTCTCTGCATTGTTTGCAAAGAATGTCTGCCATAACCAATGGCACCATGGGAACAAGTTGGAGGCTATGTGAAGCAGCGATGAATGCATCCTGCATGACCTGAGCATTGCATTGGAGTTCCTGGAGTTCTGTTGCGGCACGGACGGCCTCTTTCTCTTTCTGTTCAACGATTTCTGAACAACCTGCGGAGAGCATCAGGAGAAGACTTGTGATGGGATAGTGCATTTTCATGTCAGTGTGTCCTTTTTCGTAGTGAACAATGGAATGTGGTTCGACCAGACCGCACGCATATGCGGGTCTTGAGTTGTGTGTGATTTCTCACATCCGACTGTCTGACAAACGAAATCCGGAAACCTGCGCTGCGCGTGAATCCAGAATTCCTAAAGGCCGGGAGCACGAATTGAAGTCATGATCTCTCGCTGTTCCTGCTCGAATTGCGCAGTTTCTACGGCTACGATGCCGCTTCCTGAGGCACAGGAATTGTTTATCAGATGTCAATCGACCGCGTCAGCGACCCGAGTCACTTCGATCACTGGACGACAGTTCTTCTGTAAAGCCTCGATTCACTGAGATTCCGGGGACTTTGCACATGTCAGCCGATGAGCCGACCGGCAAGTGGTACAACAGTTTTTTTTCTGAGGAAGCTGACGCTCCGAAGCCGCAACTGGATCGTTTTGATTTTCGGCGAAAACTGGGTGAAGGCAGATTCGGTGAAGTCTGGCTGGCATTCGACAAGCACCTGGACCGGGAAGTCGCAATCAAGCTGGCCCATCCCGTGCATCTGCCCAACGCCGCCGATACAAAGCTTCTCCGCACCGAAGCGCAATTGATGGCCGCACTGGATCACCCCAACGTCGTCGCGGTGTTTGATGTCGGCGAATCCTCGGACGGCCGCGTTTATATTGTTTCCCGTTTTGTGGATGGCACGGACCTGGCCGAACGTATTAAGAAGGGCGTTCAGACTCTCAATTGGACCGTATCGCTGATTGCCACCGTTGCTGACGCCCTGGATGCCGCCCATCGTAAGGGATTGGTGCATCGTGACATTAAACCTGCCAATATCCTGATTGAGTCGGCAACGCAAAAGCCCTTCGTGGCAGACTTTGGACTGGCCATCCGGGACGACGACGTCCTGCGGAGTTCGCAGTTGGCAGGGACACCTGCCTACATGAGTCCCGAGCAGGCGAAAGCCACGGGCGAACGTCTCGATGGTCGAAGCGACATTTTTTCCCTGGGATGTGTGCTCTATCAGTTACTGACTCGCCAGCGGCCGTTTACGGGTGCAACAGACAGTGAAGTGCTGCGGGAAATCATTCATTCAAAGCCCGCTCCACCTCGCTCGTTGAATGACCGAATTCCGAAGGCGTTGGAAGACATTTGCCTGCGTGCATTGCAGAAAAACAAAACTGACCGCTATGCAACAGCATTGCAGATGTCGGAGGCTCTGAAGCAGCTTAAGAGCCTGGAGATTCAACCGGATGCCCATGTACGCGACATGATCGGGCCGTACAAGATACTGCGAAAGCTGGGCGAAGGTGGCATGGGATCGGTCTTTGAAGCGGAGCAATCGAAACCCATTCGCCGCCGCGTCGCGATAAAAGTCATTCGATCCGGGTTGAATTCGGATGAAGTGCGAAAGCGATTCGAAGCCGAGCCGTTGGCGATGATGGAGCATCAAATATCGCAACGGTGCTGGATGTCGGTGTGACGAATGACGGTCGGCCATTCTTCGCAATGGAACTGGTCAAAGCATCGCCATCACAGGTACTGTGATAAGTACAAACTCCGCCTCGACGATCGCATGTCACTGTTCATTCAAACCTGCAAAGCCGTGCAGCACGCCCATCAGAAAGGAATTATTCATCGCGACATCAAATGAGCAATGTGCTGGTCACGCAGGAAGGCGAAGAGCCCGTCGTGAAGGTTATCGATTTCGGCCTTGCCAAAGCTCTACAGCCAACCAATCGACTGACTGACAACAGTATCGTGACGGAGTTCGGGAAAGTTGTCGGGACTCTGCAATACATGAGCCCCGAACAGGCAGAAATGAATGCCCTGGATATCGATACAAGAAGTGATGTCTATTCTCTGGGCGTGTTGTTGTATGAACTGCTCACTGGCAGCACTCCGTTGGATCGTGAATCCTTAAAGGCGATGGCACTCGATCGTGTCCTGTTCGCCATTCGGGAACAAGAACCTCCTCGCCCCAGCCAGCGACTCAACAGTCTTGGACTGTCGGCGAGCAGCGTTTCGGAAACCCGTAGAACGGACACATATAGACTGAGTTTGATTCTGAAAGGCGACCTTGACTGGATCACCATGAAGGCCCTGGAAAAAGACCGCACACGGCGATATGACGGTCCGCTCCAGTTCGCCGACGATATACAGCGGTATTTGACTGGGGACGCCGTTAGTGCGCGACCACCGAGTGTGCGTTACCGGATCGAGAAAGTCGTTGCCAAGCATCGAATTGCGGTCATCACTGCAGTCTCTTTTGTTGCAGTGCTGTTTGTGGCGGCAGTCTCAGGTACCTGGCTGGCAGTTCGGGCAATGAACGCTGAAGGTGAGGCCAACACAGCAAGAACGAATGCCGAGAATTCCGCAATTGAAGCTAAAAAGGAGGCGAAGAACGCATTGGCAGCCCGAGTCGAGGCGGATGCAGTCAAGGCAGTTGCGGAAACGGAGAGAGACAAAGCGGTGGCCGCCGAAGGCGTCGCCAAGACGGCTGAGGAACGTGCCACTACTGCAAGGGCGGCTTCCGAAGCAGCATTGGCTCGAGCCCGATTTTTCTTGGCTGCAACACGATGGAAAGAATCGCGAGTTGATGAAGCACTTCAACTGCTGGACAGTATCCCGGAAGAGTTTCGCAGTATTGAATGGTATTTGGCTCGAACGGAGTATGAAGGTAGCGACGTGACTTGTTATGAACATCGGAATCCACCGAACGCAGTGCTTTACTCGAACGATGGATCAAAAGTGGCTACTGCAGGCTCCGACGAGACAATCCGGATTTGGGACGCCTCTTCCGGAGAGGAAATTCACCTACTCAATTGTACTCGCGGTTCAGCAAAGGCGCTCGCGTTTCTGCAAGACGGCCAGGAATTGCTGTCGATAACGGCAGATTTCACGATTCAGCGGTGGGACATCGAGACCGGAAAAGAAATCGACTTTAAAGCGGCATTGTCCGACACAATGTCTTGCGTTCGGCTCAATCGGGAAGGCACGATTGCAGTCTCTGGAAACAAAATGGGAATGCTGCAGGTCAGAAATTCGATTGATGGTAAGCTGATCCATGAGTTAAAGGCCCACTCTGCGGATATTCGGGATCTCTGTATCAGTCAAGACAGTTCACTTATGGCGTCCGTCGGTGAAGACGGAGTCAAACTTTGGAGTCTGCAGGACGGCGCACTTCTCAGGACATTGAGTACATCCTTCTTTTTGACAGTTGCATTGAGTCCAGATGGTAAGTTGATAGCCGCTGCGGGAATCGGAGGCCCGATTGTGTGGGATGCTGATTCAGGAAACAAACTGTTCGTTCTCGACGAAGTGTTGAATCATGAGGAACGCGATGCGTCGCCGAATCATCGTGGTAACGTGTACCGCATTAATTTCAGTCCAGACGGAAACCACATTGTCACAGCGGGTACGGATGATGTGCGACTTTGGGACACCTCACCAGTACGATTGCGTAATGTGCTGCGCGGCCATAGGCAAAGAATTACCTGTGCCGTTTTCAGCCCTGATGGTTCTCATGTCGCTTTCATCAGCCACGACAATTCTTTGAAACTCTGGAGTAGTATTCCGCGATCGTTCGTCGATCGGATTCCTGTACGTAGTGGATCGACGAGCAGTGTCCGGTTCTCGCTGGATGGAAAGACGATTGCCAGCGGAGGCAACGATAAAATGATCCGCATTTGGGACGCATTTACACTGCAACAGACAGCACTGCTCAATGGTCATGAATCGGACGTATTCAGTGTCGCGTTTTGCCCAAGCCTCCCACTACTGGCCTCAGGAGGAGCGGACAAGAAGATCAGACTTTGGGACCTGCAGTCCTCAACATGTCTTCGCGAACTGATCGGACACACAGACAGCATTTGCTGCGTAGATTTCAATGCTACGGGTGAAGTTCTAGGCTCTTGCGGCAGAGACACGTCAGTGCGTCTCTGGGACGTAAAGTCGGGAAGTCAAACCGGTATTCTGGAAGGACACAGCAAAGAGGTTACTTCAATTGACTTCAGTCCAAACCTTCAGACCCTCGCCTCTGTAGCTGGCGATGGGACCATGCGTATTTGGGATATTAAGACAACCAAAGAGTTGCAGTCTGTTAAGTTCGCAGGGTTTACTCCCAAATGCCTGGTGTTCAGTCCGGATGGGACAAGAATTGCTTTGGGAGGCTTTGACGTCTCAGGGCTGCATTCAAATGTGGTGCTTTGGGATGTAACGAGTGGTCGCGAGATTTCGCGATTTGGAGGAGCCGGATCGGTAAACAGTTTGTGCTTTAGTGCTGATCAGAAACGCCTGATTACCGGAGAGATGGAGGCTGTTCGTATATGGGACCTTGAGAATGGAGATGAACTACGCCTACTGAAGGGACCGTCAGGGTTTGCTGAAAGCGTTGCGATCGATCCTGGAAATACTCGAATCATCGCAGGAAGCCTTAATCGAAGTCCAGACCTGTGGGAAGCATCGCGGTTTTTTGAAACGCGGAGGCTCAAGGGGCATGGTCACAACGTACGAACGGCATTCTTCACTCGCGACAAAAAAGAAATCGTTTCGAAGGACGTATTAGGTGTCAGCATCGCGTGGAACCCGATAACAGGCGAGAAGCTGACTGTTTCAGCGGAGGAAAGACATGAACAAGGAGAAATCGTGTCCGATGAGGGGCGATGGATGGTTTTTCCCTCTGGTCGTGATGTTGTGATTGTCGATCGCCAATTCAAGAGGAATTCGTTCCAGCAGGTGCATCGAAACTCAGCGTTTAACGCCAGATGGCACGAAAGGGAAGTTTGGTTTTCCCAGGTAAACGGCAACTCATATTCGGCCCTGTTTCACTTGGCCTGGCTGCTGAAGCATGAGCCGGATAATGTGTCGGTAAAATCCAGGTTCAGTGAGTCATATCAGTCAGCCACGGCGTCTGCTGATTTGAGCGCGGGAATCGCAAATTTACCTCGGTTGCCACCAATTGCTTCAGAGGTGGCCCATGCGATGGCAGTAACTCCTCCGCCCTTGATTGCTTCCATTGACGGATGGAGCGGCTGCATTTCGCCTGACGGAAAGTCTGTGATCGTGAATCGAAAGACTGGCATGGAGGGTGAGGAAGGGGCATTGTATCGATTGAATCTGGCAGGAGACGAGGCAGTCAAACTTATCGATGGCGGAAGAGACGGAACTTGGTCCTGGGATGGAACACGGATCGCATGCTGCACTGGACCAGATGGTAAGACAAAAATCTCGGTATTCGGGAGTGACGGGGCAGACGTTACCCATACGATTGAGGGTTACCTGGCGCACTGGTCACACGACAGCAAGGTCCTCTTCTTTACAGATGTTTCACAGAATTCGTTGATGCGAGTTGAATTGGACACCGCGGATCAGGAACCTGAAAATTGTTTTTCACCCGTTTATGATCGATTTTCGCAAGTATCACCGGATATGCAGACAATCGCCTATGTTGATCAAACGACGAGAGAAATCGTCGTGGAGAAAATCTCGACCGGAAAGCGACTTGCCTCCGTCTCCGTAGACGCCATGTCATCTTTGATGAAGTCCTGGAATCGAGCGAGCACTCATTTGGCATTTGGTGGCTTCAAAAACCATGGCATCTGGATCATGAATGCTTCGACTGGCAAGTGTCTGCAACTGCTCGACGGGACCTATGTCAATCCACGGTGGTCGGCAGATGGCAAAAGACTGTCCGTCGATAATCGCCCAAAGGGCGTGGTCGAAGTCTTTGACCTTTCTGGTGTGAAATTACCATGAACATGTCATGCAAGACACCTCGTGAAGCAGCCTATTACTGTGTTGAATTATGAATACCGTAAACCCGCATGCAGCCAAGCGCGAACTGCCAGTGGCAACATCGCAGTTGAAGACATATCGCCACCCCGCGGGTCGCCCGGACCAAGGCGTCCAACGTGGTTCGCGCACTGCGTCGGCGTAT
>JBBJME010000455.1:0-3306 GCA_037719765.1 Planctomycetaceae bacterium | reverse complement strand
CTCCCGTAAGCTACGCGCGGGACCAGTTCCTGAATATCCTTGAGTTGCGATTCCGGGGCCACGATCCGGAGGATTGCGCCAGTGCGGTCACCGCTGTCGCTGATGCCTATCGCAGATACCTTGAGGAATCCCAGGAGGACACTGCCGAAAGCGTTGTTCAGCTGATCAACAACGCGAAGGATTCGCTGCTGAAAGACCTGGAAGTCAAAGAAACTGACTATCTTGCGTTTCGCGAAAATGCCCCCCTGCTTTGGCAGGGTCGAGAGGTGATGAATGTCCATGTGGAGCGAATGCAGGCGATTGAAGCGAAAATCACGGCCTACATTGTTGAAAGAACCGAGGCCCAGGCGAAGCTGGACGGCATTGAAGACGCGATAAAACGTGGCGTCTCGCGCGAAACGCTGGCGCTTATGGTGGAAATGAGTCCGGATATTTTGTCTGCCGAGACTCCTCAGACGCAGGCTTCCGGCGCTACAGGAAGGCCCGCCAATTCAATGGAAAGTCAGCTCTTTCCGTTGCTGCTTCAGCAGCGGCAGTTGTCCCAGAAGTTTGGCGCGGACCACCCAAAGCTGAAAAGTCTTCGTGAGGATATTGCCTTCATGCGGCAACAAATCATGCGTCAGCGTCCTCCGGCTCCGAAAGTTTCGCCCAGAGCACAGAAAGCACCGACAGACAATCTTGCAAACTTTGTCGCCTCACTGCGTGAGCAGATCACGCTCATGGAGGAGGAGGAGAAGTCGATGCGCGAGCTGTTTGAAAAAGAATCCGAAAGCGCAAGGGCACTGACCGATTATGAAGCACGGAACCAGACATTCGTGAATGGGATTGATCGCACAGAGCGCCTGCTGAACAGCATCATCTCCCGCCTGGAAGAACTCAACATCGCCAGCAAAAACTCCATCGGTCAGCGCACGGCCAAGATTTTTCAGCCTGCCGAGCGGGGGGTTCAGGTGGAACCAAGTCTCATCCGCATTATGACGCTGTCTGTTTTGCTGGGTTCAATCTTTGGTCTCGCCCTCGGGGCCGTCGTGGAACTCTCCGACAAGAGTTTCCGTGGTCCGGAAGATGTCGGCCGGGAACTTGGTCTGCCTTTACTCGGGCACATCCCGGTCATCGACAGGAATGGCATATCGAAAGAGACGTCTGCGTATGATCAAGTCCTGTGTTGCCTCCACAAGCCACGATCTCGTCAGGCGGAAGCGTTTCGCGGAATCCGAAATTCGCTGTTCTTCACCGCGTACGGTCAGGATTTCAAGGTGTTTCAGGTGACCAGTCCGTCTGCTGGCGATGGCAAATCCACAGTCGCGGCCAACCTGGCAATTTCGATCGCCCTTTCTGGCAAGTCCACGGTCCTGATTGACTGTGATCTTCGCAGGCCGCGAGTCCACAAGCTCCTGAGCATGGATAACGACACGGGCGTGACGGACTTCCTTTCGGAAAAGGCGGAAGTGGCCGATATCACCCGGCAGACAACGGTCGAGAATCTGGCGGTGATCACGTGTGGTCCAAAGCCTCATAATCCTTCGGAACTTCTGCTGAGTCCACGATTTGCAATACTCCTTGAGCAGCTCCGACAGCAGTATGATTTCATCATCATCGACTCCCCACCCGTCCTTGCGGTCAGCGACCCAGGTGTTGTTGCGGCTCATGCCGACGGAGTGATCGTCACGCTGAAACTTTCGAGACACACACGTCAGTTGGCACACGGTGCACTCGATATGCTCGAAAGAGGAAGTGAGGATTCGAAAGTGATTGGCCTGATCATCAATCGCCTCGATGGTTACCAGGGTTATGGCAAGGGCGACAACAAATACGGCTATGGCTATGGCTACGGATATGGATACGGCTATGGATACGGTTACGGAAAGGAAGCCGGGGAGTACTACAAAGATATGGATGCTCCGAAGTCGCTGCGAGGTCTTGAAAATCCATCAGCAAGTACGGACTTGCGGATCAAACCGCGGTGATTTCTTATAGTAGCCGTCACTCTCTGAGTGACGAAGGCCCTTGTCCTGGACGCACCGCAACAGAATGCCATTTTTCTTCTACTCATTGGCAGTGACCTGCGGAAACTCTTACGCAGAGAGTGATGGCCACTTTGACAAAATTCCATGGCTGGCGCGGCTTGTCGGCCGCTTGTCCCGCTTGGCCCAGGACATCAATTTCTGAGATCCAGGTTCCATGGATCAGTGCGGAGTAAAGAATGAGTTCAATTGAAACGACTGCGCGTCCTCAGGCAGAAGCCGGACGTGAGACGGTCCACGCATCAGTGCGTAAACACAAGTTGCACCAGGAATCTGTGATGATGTGCATCGTGGGCGGTCTCGCCATTTTCGGGCACTTTCCCTTGCTTGTGGAACACATTTCTGACCTGATGCTTCGCCCGCATTATCAATTCATTCTGTTCCTTCCCGTGGGAGCAGCACTCCTGGTGATGGAGCGCCGCAGAGATCAAGTGTTGGCCCGATCAGGGACACAGAACATTGAACTGCGGCAAAGCGACATTCATCCTGCAAAACTGCGGTACAGTCTGGCGCTCGTCGTGATAGCGCTCGTCGCACTGGCCGCTGCTGTGTGGATCTGGTCTGCGCGGGTCGCCATGATTTCCGCGATGCTGACGGCGTTCAGCCTGATACTGGCGTTCGGCGGACGTGGACTGCTGCGCATTGCGTTCCCCGCGTGGCTGTTGCTCTGGCTGGCAATGCCGCTGCCCTTCAACAGAGACTACTGGCTGATTGCGGAACTTCGCGATGTGACAACACGGTGGGCCAGTCGCGTGCTGGATCAGATCGGCGTGCTGCATCTTGTGAACGGAAACATCATTGAGCTCCCAGGTCAAAAGTTATTCGTGGCCGACGCATGCAGCGGTATCCATTCACTTTACGTGCTTCTGGCGTTTGCCTTGTTTATCGGACTCTACCTGCATCGACGCGCCTTGCACGTCATTTTGCTGCTGTTGAGCACGTTCGGCATCGTCCTGGTGGAGAATGTGATGCGAATTACGGGTGTCGCCGCTGGCCTGCATGCGGGATTTGACATGTCGAGCGGCTGGAAGCATTCCACATTCGGTGGTGTCCTGTTTGTCCTGAGTCTGATGCTGGTGTTCACCACGGACCAGTTTTTCGCGTTCCTGCTGCCGGATCAACTCTTCAGATCCTTCTGGAATCGCAGGGGAATCGGTCCCAGATTGCAGATAGCCGCGGACGAATCGACTAAGGTCCGGTCTGTTGGCCGGTGGCTGGTCCCATTCGGAGTTGCCTTCGCATTGCTGGGTATGGTTCAGCTGGTGATGATGCCAGCCAACGG
>JBBJME010000454.1:0-3316 GCA_037719765.1 Planctomycetaceae bacterium | reverse complement strand
AAAAAGTCGCGCTGGAAGACGATTACTTCGTCAGCCGCAAACTCTATCCCAACGTCGATTTCTACAGTGGCATCCTGTACCGCGCGATGGGAATTCCCACGGACATGTTCACGGTGATGTTTGCCATCGGCCGTCTGCCCGGCTGGCTGGCTCACTGGCGTGAACAACGGGACGAAGACGTCAGCCGGATCTATCGGCCACGACAGATTTATACCGGTGCGACGGAACGCAATTACGCGGCGATCGATCAGCGAAAGTAGTTCGACAGTCCCGAAGTCATGACCAGGAGCAGGAAATCGCGTTGTTCCAGACACCTTTTTTTAACCAATCAGGGGTTTACAGTATGCCGCTCAACGTCGGCGTGAATGGTGCCGGGGGAAGAATGGGACAGCGGATCGTCGCTCTGACCATGAAGGATCCCGATTTGTCGCTCGCGGCAGCGCTCGAATGGTCCGGCAGTCCGGTTCTCGACCGCGATGCCGGAGAAGTTGCAGGTGCCGGCCACGCAGGGGTTCCCATCACCACCGTCCTGGATCAGCATGTGGATGTGATCATCGATTTCTCCACACCGGACGGACTGAAATCCGTGCTGCCGGTTTGCGAAAGTCGCCGTATTCCGCTGGTCGTCGCGACCACGGGCATCTCAACTGAACTACGGGATGCTGTGCTGTCGGCGGCGCAGTCAACACCGATTGTCATGTCTCCCAGCATGAGTGTTGCGGTGAACCTGGTCATGAAACTGGTTTCGGAAGCCGCGAGAGTTCTCAGGAACAATGCGGACGGCGTCGATGTCGAAATCATCGAGCGACATCACCGCTTCAAGGAGGACGCGCCGAGTGGCACGGCGCTGCAGTTCGGCCGGATCGTAGCGGAGCAGATGGGCCAGGATAAACACGTGCATGGACGCGATGGTCGTGTCGGACAGCGACCATTGAACGAAATCGGCTACCATGCCGTGCGGACCGGAGACAATGTCGGCGAGCATACGATTGTGTTCGGAATGATGGGCGAAACGATCGATCTGACCGTCCGCGGTCATACCCGCGACAGTTACGCATACGGGGCTTTGGCCGCCGCCAAATACGTCGTTTCACAGGGTGCGGGCCTGTATTCGATGGCAGATGTTCTGGGGCTGTGAGCCATTCTGCGATTTGTCTGACCTGTTTTTCGTCAAAGATTATACCCTGCAATGGCCACCGTCACACTGTCAGTTCTTGAGGGCCTTGAACGCGGCCGCATTTTTCGCAACCTCCACACACCGATCACCATCGGACGCGAGGAAGTGAACAGTGTGCAGCTGAATGACGAGCGGATCAGTCGTCTGCACGCCAAACTTCAGGAAGATCATGGCCAGGTGATTTTTACAGACCTGAACAGCACCAACGGCAGTCGCATCAACGGGCATCCCGTTCAATTGCGAATCCTGCGTCCCGGAGATCATCTGCAGCTGGGACGCTGCACGTTGCTGTATGGCAGTGATGCCGAGATTGCAGAACGAGCAAAGCAGTTAGGCGTAAAAATTGAAGCCCTGCTGCCGTTGCTGGGACCACATGGACGATCACTGCCAGCTGGCGGTTCGCCGGATGCTGAATTCAGTCTGGCGGACAACATCAACAGCGATCAAATGCTGTCATCGTTGTTTCACGGTGAACGTCCGCCGTTGCCGACGGATCTCTCGACGCTGCAGCAGGCCCGCATGTCAGACGTGCTCGCCTGTATTCATGAACAACTGCAGAACGTCATTCTGTCCGCAGCGGAACGCGACGAATCCGGCGACGGCCGCATGGAATTACCCTGGGACCGCTTCCAGAACATGCTGTTGCTTCAGCGAGACCTCGCAAAGTGGCTGCAGCAAGCATCCAATTCGGATTGAAAAAAGCAATCGCCGACAGCCGCCATATGGCCTGGATTTCTTGAGTGAGGCAGACAGGTTGTCAGTGGTCCGGATGGCCAGAATTTGCGTCGAAACGTCAATCCTTGAACAACTCCAGCAATCATGGCTTGAAACACTCTTCAGAAGCAGCCCGCATGACTCACGCAATGAAGCTCAAGCCAATGCCGGGGGTTCTGATCGGCTGCAACCTTTGGTTCGGTTGTTCGGGGATGTTCTTCTCAGCGATTCGAATCTTTGAGTACGTTGTTTCGTTCATTGCAGATGAAGGTATGCGGGGCATCGTCGCTCTCCCGAATTGGAGCCTGAGTGGTGGTGGATTCGGCCACGGCCGCAGCACGGTCGATACCGGATTTGCAGGATTTCTTCTTGGCATCTTCGTTGATATTCTGTATTTGGTCCTCAGTACGTGGTTGGCCTTGTCCGTATTTCACTCGTCAGACGACCATAAAAAATTCAAACAGTATTGCGTCGCATCACTGATCATCCGCCCGTTGCTGTTACTGCTCCCGCTTTCATTGCATGCGATCGGGCGGCAAAAAATCTTTGGCGGAGATGTCCATATCCTGTGCGGATTGTTGGTGGTAGAAGTATATGAGTATGTGGCTTTGCGCACGCTGCAGCGTTTAGCACCTGATTCGCTTGGGGAAAACACCATTGCCGCAGACGATGCCCAAGAAAAAGCCACCGGGGTGATGACGCAGCAAAATGACAAGCCGCCTGATTCCGGTACAGCAGAGTTTTGGGATCGTGGATCAGTCGGCCATGGAAGTCGATTGTCCGAGCAAACTACGCTCGTTGAGACCAGGAATCACGGAGCTGTCATTGCGACGACGGGGGCGATACTCCACGTTCTTTTTTTCTTTTTGTCGATCATTCTGGTGGTCATGGCCTTTCGCATGATGCAGCAGGTTTTGTCACTGGATTCGGCGGAGCAGCTTGATCGCGAACAGCTTCCGAATTTCGCCCTCCTGTGGATGATGCTTGCGATATGCTTCCTGCTGTACGCCAGCAGTGTCGGCCTCATCATGATTGCACTAATTCGATACCGATTTCGCTCTGTGTGGTTGTTTTGGTTTATAGTCTTCTTTTCGCTGTATTCATTAGGAACATTTCCGATCGGCACGGTCGTCGGCGTCGGAGCACTAACATTCTGCTACCTCCGGGAGAACGAGTTCCGCGAGAACAAGCATTCCCGGCTGCGGCGACCAGGATGTTGACCTGGCAGGCATCAGGTCGTCGAAATCCACGTTGTCGGCGTCTTTCGTTGGCGACAGATCCTGCCGATGGTATTGTCAGACCGTGAACTCGGTTCCCCGCATTCAGAACTTGCGGTCCTTGTCGCCACCTGCAAGGCTCTGCCCGCTGGCGTTCGTTTTTTTTTTGATTATCAGCCGAAAAACAGCTGGATTATGCGTTTCTATG
>JBBJME010000041.1:0-38148 GCA_037719765.1 Planctomycetaceae bacterium | reverse complement strand
GACACTTTTTGAGTAATGATTCCTTTTAGAATGCCTGTTACGGCTGTAAACCTATAAAGACAATACTTTCCATTTTCTTTTGACTGACAATCTGACGGGAAAAGCAATGGCCAACTCAGTCCAGATACAGGCAAGCGACACGATCCTGCCTTCGAAAATCCAGCATCGCCTGATCGAAGCAGGACACAGTCAGATCTCGGCCATCGGGAATCCTGCCATCCTTCAAAACCGACTGGTGGCATTCTTCTGCTCAACCAAATGCACTGGCGAGGCTGTACTGAGCACGTTCGAGGCCATTCGTAATCTGCGAGATTCGGGCGTCTGTAAACGGCGGCGAGAAACCGTGGCGCTTGGCGGGCGAAAAGTGCAGCGCCCTGTCTGTGGGAGTTGCTCGCCGGAGCGTGGCTGGCAGCTCGCGGCGAGTGGTCTGTACATTCCTTCGACTTTGCACCGGTCCTGCTTGAGTCAGTCATCTGTTTTCGCCGCTTTGCATCACGAAGCCGGTAGCTCTGGCCGGAGGCTTCCAGGATGTGACAACGGTGTGTCAGACGGTCGAGAGTCGCACCTGTCAGTCGTTCGCTGCTGAGTACCTCCGTCCAGTTTTCAAATGGCCGATTTATCGTGACGATCAGGCTCTGACATTCGTAGTCGGTGATAATCAGATGGTCGAGCAATTTGATTGCGAGTATTTCTCCGGCCTCTGTCCGCCGTTGAGTCACTTTGTGGTCTTCGGAACTCGGCGTGAGATTGCCTGAGGGATGGTTGTGGGCACGGCGATAGCGACGGATCCGGCAAGGATGGCTCGCTGGAAGACTTCGCGAGGATGGATGAACGTGTCTTCGTAGTTTCTTCCCTTCCTGGTTCGTGTGGTTTTCATCATCTGCTCCTTGATGTTGTTTCAATTCGCTGTCGGCGGCAACGAGGTTTACTGATGTGTTGACGCCTGCCAGTGGCCTCGCCATCATTGGGCACGACTGGTAAAGGTGGAGCCTTCGCGGCCTCGCGAAGCAGCAGCCGCTGTTCACAACTGTTACTGTTAAACCCGAGGTTATTCGCTGGGCGATCGCGCTGGCCTGCCGCAGGCTGAGCTATTGAAAAAAGTCCCGAAGCTCGACGAGTGGCAGTCGGGTGTTCGGCAGCCGACGTTTCGACAGTTGGAGAGTTTTGCTCGCACGACGATGACTCCGTTTGGAGTAATGTTTCTCGACAAGCCGCCGGTTGAGAAGCTCCCGGGGCCAGACTTCCGGACAAAGCGTGACTCACCGGTCGGATGGAAAGCTCTGCGGAGACGCAACTTTCCGAGGGATAATCGAGTCGCCGGTGCGTGTGCGTACCGAGTTTACGAGCGTCGATGAAAAGCATTTCGCCTTTGCGTTTGCGACGTTTCGCTTTAGTGCCAGCAATTAGCGCCAGTCACCGACGACATCACTCGATGTCCGGCAGGATCTACTTTGGGGCAACGTCCTGATTCTGTGATCCCAGGTATTCCATCAGATCGACAAATTCTGAAGGAGCCAGCGTGGCTGGCGCGCCTTCGGGCATGCTGCTTTGCTGCTGAGTGACGCGTTCTTCGATGTCGGCTTTGGCGATCTTGCGAACGGCTTTGCCATCGAAGAGCTCCACTTCCACGTCATTTTCAGACACAACGAGTCCTGCGGTCGGCATGCCGTCTTTCGTGACGATCAGCGTCGAGCGGTATTTCTCCGCGACTTCGACGTTCGGGTCGACCACGGACTGCACGATCTTGAACTTGTTCATGCGTTTCGCCACGCCGGCAAGGTTTGGCCCGAATTCACGACCCTCTCCGTTTCCGACTCTGTGACAGGCCGTACAGTTGCGCACAAACACTTCGCGCCCGCGATTGGCGTCGCCCTTGAGATCCGACAACGCCGTCATGGCTTTATTGCGCTCTTCTTCCGGCTTCGGTTGCTGCGACATCAGCGTCTGCAGAAACGGCAAAGCCACGGCACCTGATTTCGATGCTTCCATCAGTTTTGTCACGATCTCACCCGCACGAGGACTCAAGTCCGCGATCTTGCCGGCGATATAATCACCCCGCCAGATTTTTTCGTTGGCTCCCAGGCCATGCTGCACGGTGTAGTCAACCCAGTAATCGGCCGGGAAACTTGTCATGGCCAGCAACGCCGTCTGAGCTTCGATGTTGTCGAAGAAGCTTAAACCACGAGCCGCTTCAGTCCGCACACGAGGATGTGCATCCTTCGATGAAGCGCTGAGCATCGCCTGAGCATCCGCAATGGATTGATGTTCATCGGACAGAATCCGTACGGCAGCTGCTCGCGCATCGAACGTCTGCGCCTTCAGGACAGCTGCCAGCAGATCAGGATCAAGCTGGTGATGAGCCTGCTGAATCCACAGGGCTTCAGTGCGCAGACGATCGTATTCCGGATCGTCGGCCTTGAGCCCTTTCACCCACGAAGCCACATGCGGAAGCACATCTGCGGCCGATCGATCGTGCAGTTCACGCCGGGCGCGGTAGTGAGTTCGCCATTCGTATTCGCGCAGCTGTTCCAGAATCTCCGGAACAGATTTTCCGAACTGCGTCGCCGGTGTGACCAGCGGACGACTCGGGTAAACCAGACGATAGATGCGACCTCGAGTGGATCCCGATTCGGGTCACGCTGACTGTACTGCATGTGACCGATGAGAGCATTCGCCCAGTCGCCAAACCACAGCGCACCGTCAGGTCCGATTTGCGGATCAGCCGGACGAAAATGCTTGTCGGTGGAACGAATGAGATCATCGGGACTGCCGTCAGCGTTTTTCAGGCGATCCCCGTGGAATCCGCCTCCATCGTCATTCACAGTGAACCGAGGCAGTCCGTTCATGTTGATCACACAGGCGTATGTGAATTGTCCCTGAATATTGTCCGGAAAGTTGCGGCTGACCAGGAATTCGCTGCCCAGCGCGGGTCGCATGCCTTCGTTGTTGAAGACAAAATTCAGGCCGGTGCGGCCTCCGAACTGCGCTCCGGACAAGGGGGTATCCCAGGCATGATTCGCCGTCGTCCCGTCACCCACGATGCCCTGGCCCCAGTTATTAAAGACGTAACACCACATGTTGTACGCAGGTAAAACGACGAATTCTCAGCGTGCGCGGATCCATCACATACGCACCGCCGGCACCCTGACTGCGATGCGGGCCCCATGGTGTTTCCAGAGTCGTGCTGGTGGCAATGCCTTCCAGCATATGGAGCTTACCGCCGTGACTCCATTCAAACGCACCGCACGTATGGTGCGTGTCGTCGGATGCCCAGCCGTCGAGCAGATGCACAACCTGGTCGGCCTTGTCGTCGCCGTCCGTATCTTTCAAAAACAGCAAGCGAGGCTGATCGACCACGAGAACCCCGCCGTTCCAGAATTCAAAACCGGTCGGGCAGTGCAGCTTGTCGTAAAAGACTTTGCAGGCATCTGCTTTGCCATCGTGATCGGTGTCTTCCAGAATCAGCAGTCGATCATCCGGTCTATGATCGCCGGGTTTCCACTGCGGATACGTCGGCATGCAGGACACCCAAAGGCGGCCCTTGTTGTCGAAGTTCAATTGCACGGGCTTCGCGAGTTCCGGAAACATGGTTTCGTCGGCGAACGCCTGAATCTCAAATCCTTCAGGAACTTTGGTTTCAGCGATCAACTGCTGCGGCGTAATATATCGCAATTCGTCTGCTTCAGAATAATCCTGACGCGGCTCTCCGAAGCGAGTTTCCGGGACAATCAGTTCGCCGGTTCCCGCATCATCCGGCGCTTCAGACACAGGTTTGCCCTGAGCCAGATCCCAGACAAATCGGTCGCGCACTTCCGCCATCCTGCGGATCTTGATGTATTCTCGCGGAAACGTTTCGGTGTCAAACGTTCGTCGGCCACCGTAGACGTACCAGCCGTTGAGCATCCGATAATCCTGCAGATGCACCCATGACTTGTCGTTGATGGCTGATCGCAGTTTTTCGTACGCCGGACTCCCAAAGCTGGCAGATGACGCGGAACCGAATGTCTTTTCATCAACCATCCTGGCGATTTCGCGATCACCGGCATCGTTCAGGTGACAACCGTTGATCGTGTACTGCAGTCCCGGGTTTCCGCTGAGCATTTTCTCGGACGCATCGAACACGTCCACGAATGCCAGCTTGCGGGCGGCAGCGACTTCCGCCACAGCAGATGAATACAGTTGCAGGTTCGTGTTTTCTTTCGCTCCATCCGGCAACAATGGATCGCCAGTGGGTTCGAAGGCAATCGGTGAGACGAGGATGAAGCGCGGCGGAGCGTTGGTGTCATCGCGCGGATAGCGTTTTGCCATCGTGTCCAGATAATTACCATAACGTTCCTTGAAGCCATCAATTCCTTCCGGGCCGGCGTACGATTCGTTAAAGCCGAAGAAACAGAAATACGTGTCGGCACCGAAGGCCAGCTGCGGATCGTCCAGCGCCGTGTAGTCGGCAGATCGCTGCTGAATACCGACTTCTTCTGCAGGTCGCGCGAAGTTGCGAATGACCAGTTCCTTCTTCGGGAACCGCGTGTGCAGCAGCGTCTCGAAGTGCCCGAACAGATTCATCCGTTCGGCAAGGGAGTTGCCCAGGAACGCGACGCGTTCGCCCTGCAGAAATTCCAGCGGAAGTTTACTGGCTGGCAGGTCCGGCCGCTTTGGCCGCGGAGGCAGCGACATCAGCTTGATCGCCAGTTCCTTCGACGGCCCCTGAGCCATCGCGTTGCCACTCAATCCCGTCAACAGCAATCCTGCAACAACCAAAATCCGGCAATAAACCTGAGGCACGATCGGGCAGCTCCAAAAAGAGACAATCACAACTGCGTTGTATAGAAAAGGCATTTCTGCCCGTCGGTTTGGTTCGCACAGCGACTCGTGAGAGCGTCTGCGGATGAGTACGGTACGCAGAGACCGCCTGCGGAGCAACCAAGCAGCCAAATTCCGGTGTTGGTGGCGATTCGCAGGGCGTTCAGTATTCTGCACCGCCACGGCAATCGAATTTTCCGAATGCCCACTGCAAACAGCCACAAAGGCTCATTATGAAAATCACCGCGATTGAAACGCTTGTCTGCCATGCGCGGATGCGAAACTGGATCTTTGTCAAGGTGCTGACAGATCAGCCAGGGCTGTTCGGCTGGGGTGAAGCGACGCTGGAATGGCACACTCGCGGAGTGGTTGGGTCGATTGAGGATCTGTCGCAGCTGTTGATTGGTGAGGATCCTTCGCGCGTTGAACATCTGTGGCAGATGATGTGGCGCCAGCACTTCTGGCACGGAAGCGGAATCGTGCGTTCGACCGCGATTGCCGGTATCGATCTGGCGCTCTGGGATATCATCGGAAAAATTCATGGCGTCCCGTGTCACAAGCTGTGGGGCGGCCCGGTGCGCGATTCAATCCGGCTGTACTGTCACCTTGGCGGTGGTGATATGGAAAGCTTTTACGAGACATCTGTTGATAACGCAAAGCAGTTTGCTGAGCTGGCTCAACAAGCGGTGTCGGATGGCTTTACGGCGTTCAAGTCGATGGCCGTACCACCCACGATGCCAATCGAAGGCCGAAAGCCAGTCAAGGCTGCTGAAGCCTGCGTTGCCGCGATGCGAGACGCCGTTGGTGACAACATCGATATCATGGTCGATTGCCACGCCCGACCATCGCCGGCCATGGGTCTGCAGTTCGCGAGGGCGCTCGATCCCTATGGACTCTATTTTCTTGAAGAACCCTGCTGGCCCGAAAGCATCGAAGGTCTGGCCGCGATCAATGCGGCGGTGACGACGCCGATCGCCACGGGAGAACGAGGCACACATCTGGCTGCATTTCGTGACCTGTTCGCGGCACGCGGTTGCGAAATCTGTCAGCTGGATATCACGCATTGCGGTGGCTTCACGGAATCCCGACGTGTGGCCGCTCTGGCGGATGCGTATCGCATTGCGCTGGCACCGCACAATCCACAGGGACCGGTCAGCACTGCTGCATCGCTGGAATTTGGATTCTCCCAACCCAGTTACATTATCTGCGAATCGGTGCACAACGATGTCCCGTGGCGACAGGACATCGTTGAAGAGGATACAATTGACACCGTGACCCGCACGGTGGCTCCGAATTCGCCCGGTCTGGGCATTACGATCAACGAAGAAGAAATCCGTAAACATCCGTTTCAACAGGAAATCCCGCAGCGGGTGTTTTACCGCGACGGTGCCGCAGGGGACTGGTAGGGAACTCGCGACGTAAGGGTGGTCAAAGCTGCGATTTCAGTGGGTGGACATTCATGTCCGAGTCCTCGCCCGCCAACGTGGAACGGGGCTTGGAAAGGGGTCAGGAACCAATAGTGCGGAGCACCCTTTGGGCCATTTGGCTATTGGTTCCTGACCCCTTTTCCAAGCTTCGATACACTTCACTTCGACGGCGTTTCCTGGTCGCACGACGGACATGAATGTCCATCCTGCGTACGAGTCCTGCCTGGTCGGAATACCGAACCTGATGTAATCGACGACAAACAGAACGACAATTTTTCAAGCGAACCTCAACGATGCAGTCTGTATCCCCAAAGAATTTTCGCCATGCGTCGTTCCATGGTCGCATCGGGATCGCACGAATCGACATTACGCCGCCGGTCGGAATTTATTCACGCAACTGGGGTGCCGCGAAGCACGATGTGGCCGAATCGATTCACCGGTCGTTGACACTCACCGCGTTGACGTTAACACCATTGGCGGGCGGCGCGACGCTGATTCTTGTCGACGCGGATCTTGGCTGGTGGAAGACGCCGCAGACGTTTCACAACTTCCAGCGCCGGTTGCTGGAAACGCTCTCACTTGAATCTTCGCATCTGATTTTTGCGCTCAGCCATACCCACGCCGGTCCGCCCTTGATGGAGGCCGACGATTCGCTGCCAGGCAGCGAACTGCTTCGAACATGGATGAAACATGTGTTCGATTCGACGGTGCATGTGATTCGCGAAGCGCTGGAGTCGCAGTTCAGGGCGACTCTGGACTGGCATGAGGGACGATGCGGCCTGGCGACTGTTCGCGATCTGCCGGATCCTGATCCAGAGAAGAATCGTATCGTCTGTGGCTACAACCCGGATGGAAAACCCGATGACACATTGCTGGTGGGGCGTGTCACGGATGAGGCGGGTCAGATTCGCGCGACGCTGGTCAACTATGCCTGTCATCCGACGACGCTGGCCTGGGAAAACAAAGCGATCTCTCCGGATTACGTCGGAGCCATGCGTGAAACCCTTCAGGATGCGACCGATGCTCCCGCGATGTTTTTGCTCGGAGCGTGTGGCGAACTGGCACCGCGTTATCAGGATGTGGGCGACCCTAAAGTCGCAGACCGTCACGGACGGCAGCTTGGTTTCGCGGCGCTGGCGACGCTGAATGGCATGGAACCGCCCGGCACTTCGCTGACCTATGCCGAAACCGTAGAATCCGGTGCGCCACTCGCCGTATGGAAACTCCAGCCCTGCGAGCTGTCTCAGGGACTGCGTGCGATTCAGACTGCGGTTGACTTGCCACTGAAGAACTGGCCATCCGCCGAGGAACTCGAACAACAACGATTGGCCTGTCACCACCGAGCGCTGGAAGAACGTCTTCGCCGGAAGCGTGACATTCGTCGCAGCGTCGGCGACGGGGCAACATACCGTTTGCCGATCTACGCCTGGCGCATCGGCGACGCGATCCTTATTGGCAGTTGTTGTGAACCCTATTCTGTTCTGCAACAGGAGCTTCGGCGTCGGTTTCCTGGGCACACCATTCTGTGCATGAACCTCATCAACGGCTCCATCGGCTACCTGCCGCCCGAAGATCTGTATGACGCAGACATCTATCCCGTCTGGCAAACGCCATTCGACCGTGGCAGCCTTGAGGCGACAATCGAAACGATGACTTCCGGGATTAGTCAACTGCTGGCAGACGTCACCTGAATCAACACCAGGAAACAGAGTTTCAAATGCGTGCAAGCACAGGCTTGATCCGGGGGTTGAGCAGAACGCACTTCGTTAAGGCGGTCACATAGCCTTTGCTGTTAAGTTTACCTCCGGAGTGGACAAGCGCTGAGTTGCCGGCGCAATGAGAAGCGGCGGAAGGAGCGAATTCCCAGTGAGACCGCTACCGAGCGATCCGTCATTCCGAGCTGCGTGACACAGATTTGACAGGAGTATTACGGTGCCCCGACTTCCAGTACGTCGATATCGCGTAACATGTCAATAGCTCAGTGACAGCCGGACAATTAAAAATTTCATCGGTGTGCCAACGCTCTTCGACGCAGTCGCGGACAAGACGGAAGTGGCAGATACCGGAGCATACAATCGGACGTGAATCCGAAAATAAAGGCGACGATGCGAAGCGGTAAAGAGTTATTGATAGCCAGCAACAAGTATGCTGGTGAACAGCGTTTGAAGAGTTGGTGGCACCTCATATCAACGATGACATTGGCCGCAACCCTGCTCACGGTGGCGTGTCTGGACCTGCCACTGCCCGTGTGTATCGCAAGCAGTTTATTGGCCAGTCTCGTAATGGTGCGGCTGTTCATCATTTATCATGATTACATGCACGGTGCGATCCTCAGTAACTCGAGAATCGCGGGTGGTATCCTGCGCTTTTACGGACTGCTCGTGCTGAGTCCTCCGCGGGTCTGGAAGCATTCCCACGATGATCATCACAAGCACAATTCCGGGAAGCTGGGACCGACCCTGGGGACCTTTCCCGTCATGAGCACGGCAGATTATGCCAGGGCGACACGAGGGCAACAATTTATGTATGCCTTGACGCGTCATCCGCTCACGATTCTGCTGGGTTACATCACCATCTTCTTCTGGGAGATGACTCTCTTTGCCTTTATCCTGAATCCTAAAGAACATTACGATGGTGCAGTCTCGGTTGTGCTGCACGTCACTGTCGCGGTCGCACTGAGTTTTATCTCATGGCAGGCGTTGATCCTTGGGATGATCCTGCCGATGTCGATCATCACGTGTCTGGGTTCCTATCTGTTCTATGCGCAGCACAATTTTCCGGGAATGAAACGCCGACACGGCAATGAGTGGGATCACGTGTATGCCGCTCTGAACTCGTCGAGCTTCATGGGGATGGGCTCAGTTATGCATTGGTTTACCGGAAACATTGGCTATCACCACGTGCACCATCTGAATGCAAAAATCCCCTTTTACCGTCTGCCCGAAGCCATGGCTGGACTGCAGGAGCACCCCCGGAAGTGACGACGTTGTCTCCACGCGACATCGTTCGCTGTCTGCGTTTGAAACTCTGGGACGCCGCGGGAGATCGATTGTTGACATTTCGTGAAGCGTCGAGCCTCAGCTGAGAATGACTGCACTTGCGGGTGCCGATGTCGAACTGGCTGCGAATTAACCGCGGTCAATCAGTCGCACCAGGCCAGCCACCGATGTCACCTTCAACTTTTTCATCGCCGTACTGCGATACTTTTCGATGGTCTTGGTGCTGATGCCCAGTTGAATTGCAATTGCCTTGTTTGTCGCTCCCGTACAAACAAGATGAATGACTTCGTGTTCTCGTCTTGAGAGCAGATTCAGGGAGCTTCCCTCTTCTGGTTTTTGCAGCACGGGTGGCAGCGGCTGATCCTGGCTTCCTGCATCCTGAATCTGACGAAAGCTTTCTTCCACAGCTTCAATCAGTTCCTGACGGTGAAACTCCTTATCCAGAACCATGACAGCGCCACTTTTCTTGAAAGTTGCCCCAAGGCCTGTTCGCGGCAGCGCCGTCACGAGAACCACTCGGACAATCTGCTTCAGGACCTGATCCATCACGACTACGCCGGGGATCAGGTGCGGCGATTCTTCCGCGAACCTGGCTGACGATTGAAATGTTTGAACATCGTAGCCAGCCTGCGTCAGCATCAATTGGAGGACATCCAGGACCGCCTGATCTTCATCGATCACGTAGACGCGTTTCGCTTCGTTTGTAACTTCAGGACTGGCTCCTCCCTCCACTGGACTTGAAAAACGAGTTCTTTTTTTTGACGAAGTGGTCATCGCTTGGTGGGCCTGAATACAAAAGGGAATATCCTGCTGTTTTCTACCCCTGAATTATCGGTCTCACCGCAATTCTTTTTTCCTCCCGTCGGCATTCTCCGATTTCCATCATGGTTTCGTGCGGACTGTTGTCCTTTCGCGTCATCGTTGTTGCTGGACGCAAACGAAAGATCCACCTGTGTCCTTTTTGGTCTCGGCTTGCGGACAATAGTGAACAGAGCGAGAATCGCCCCACACTGCAGTTGAACACAAAGCTGCCATCCGCCAGAAAAACATCCTTGCCACAAGGTACTACGCCAGATGATAAGAGTTTTTGTCTTGCTGATCGCATCTGTGATTTCTGCGACGACTCTGGCAGCACCGCTTGAACCCTTGCCTTACTCCGTGGGTGTTGCTGCGTTGGACATCACACCCTCCAGTCCAATCCGCCTGAATGGTTTTGGTGGTCGGACCAAGGAATCGGCAGGAGTTCGTCAACAAATCTGGGCGAAGGCTCTTGCGATCGAAACGAGTGACCGTGATACGGTGATTGTGATTACGGTCGATACGCTGGGAATCCCGGACGACCTGACGGAACGGCTGGCGGTAAAGCTGAAGTCCAGGGGCATCGATCGCAGTCGCCTGGCGATCTGCGCGTCCCACACTCACAGCGGACCGATGATTCGGAACTGCGCGAATACACTTTTTGGCCAGCCGATTGCCGAAGATCAGTGGCAGACGATTTTGAAATATACTGAAGAGTTGGAAGCGAAGCTGGAAGAAGTCGCGGTCGCGGCTCTGGCGGACAGAAAGCCAGCTCGATTGTCGTGGGGAATCGGCAAGGTCACGTTCGCGATGAATCGCCGCACGAAGGGTGGCCCGGTGGATCACGATCTTCCGCTGCTTGCTGTCCATGATCCCGACGGCAAGCTGCGAGCCGTCTTTACGAACTATGCCTGCCATTGCGTGACGCTCAGTGACGACATGATCAGCGGCGACTGGGCCGGTTACGCCATGGATCATATTCAGCGCCGCAATCCCGGATGCCAGGCCCTGATCTCTGTCGGATGCGGAGCGGACTCTAATCCTCGCGGCGGCGTTCTGGGATCGCGTGCGGACGCTGCCGACAGTCTCGGCCAGGAAATAGCGGAAGAGGTCCAGCGTCTTCTTTCAACACAACTGAAGGCTTTAACAAAAGCTCCGGTATCCCTGATTGAGCGTGTGGCTTTAAAGCTCGCGCCGTTGCCGACTCGGGAACAATGGGAAGAGCGGGCGAAGCAGCAAAATGCAATCGGACATCATGCAAGAACTCAACTGGCTCGACTGGATCGCGGAGAAGCGCTGATGACGGAGATCAGTTATCCGATTCAGAGCATTTCCTTTGATGACGAACTCGCATGGGTCTTCCTTCCGGGAGAAGTCGTTGTCGATTACGCATTGCGACTGAAACGCGAGTTGGACGGCGGTCGGTTGTGGTTGAATGCCTACGCGAATGCCTGTCCTGGCTATGTTCCATCAGAACGCATTCTTCGTGAAGGCGGCTATGAAGGCGGCGGGGCGATGGTCTACTACGACATCCCCGCGCCGTACGCCACGGGCCTTGAACAAATCATTGTTGACAGCGTGGAAACGCAGCTCAAGGCCAGAATCCCGCCGGCTGTGGCCACAGCGAAGACCAATGGAGTGCCCCCGCTGGCACCGGCTGAGGCTGTTGCCTCGCTGCGAACCAAACCCGGCTTTCGAACCGAACTTGTCGTGTCTGAACCGTTGATTGAAAGTCCCGTCGCGATCGCCTTCGGTCCCGATGGGCGGCTGTGGGTCGCAGAAATGAACGACTATCCGCAGGGAAGAACGGCTGGCGGAGAGCCGAAGCCGGAAGTTGGCCCTGCTCAATCGTCACCTCCCGCTGATTCACCTGAAGGCTCGGACGATGGCGGGCAGATTGGGTGCGTGTACGATGACAACGGTGATGGTCAGTACGATCGTTCGGAAGTGTTTCTCGATGGCATTCCGTTCCCAACCGGAGTGACGGTTTGGCGAAATGGTCTGCTGGTTTGTGCCGCTCCTGACATTCTTTATGCCGAAGACACGAACGGTGATGGAAAAGCGGATGACGTGCGCAAGCTGTTCACGGGCTTTGCGACTCACAATTATCAAGCCCGAGTCAACAGTCTGGAATACGGCCTTGATGGCTGGGTCTATGGTTCGTGTGGTTTGTTTGGTGGTAAAATCACCAGCGTGCAGACCGGTGAAGTGATCGCTCTGAGCCAGCGGGATTTCCGATTCAATCCGGACACCGGAGTTTTCGAGCCCGCAACAGGATCGACGCAACAGGGGCGAGTTCGCAATGACTGGGGCGACTGGTTCGGCTGCAACAACGGAACGATGCTCATGCATTATCCTCTGGCTGACCATTATCTGCGTCGCAATCCCTATTTGGCCCCGTCGCAGACTGTGGTTGGAATTGCTGCCGGGCCAGAACCGGGTCGATTGTTCTCGATTTCCAGTCAGGTGCTGTTCATGTTGTCCGGACCGCCGAACCGGCCGACGGCAGCCTGTGGCCTTGGAATCTATCGCGACGATTTGCTGGGTTCAGGCTATTCGGGCAATGCCTTTACCTGCGAACCGGTCAACAATCTTGTGCATCGGCAGATTTTGGTACCGAGCGGAGTGACGTTTACCAGTCGCCGCGATGACGATGAACTTGACCGCGAATTTCTGGCATCGACGGATCCCTGGTTTCGTCCCGTCCAGACTCGCACAGGGCCGGACGGTGCGTTGTGGATCGTCGATATGTACCGGTACGTGATTGAACATCCTATCTGGATTCCACCCGCCACGCTCGCCACGCTGGATCCTCGGGCCGGAGCCACAATGGGCCGAATCTATCGTGTCTTCCCGGAAGGCCATGGAGTCCGCAGGTTGCCGCGACTCGATCAACTGCATGGTGTTGAGTTGGCGGCGGCTATGGATTCACCGAATGGGACTCAACGCGACCTTGTGCAGCAACTGATTCAGTGGTCGAACGACAGAAACTCAATTCCGGCTCTGAGGCAGCTCTGCGTGGATTCTGTCCGCCCGGAAGTGCGAATCCAGGCCCTCTGGACATGGGCGAATCTGGAACCGCCGACTGCTGAAGTCATTTTGAAAATGCTGACAGACTCCGACTCGCATGTTCGCAGTCATGCGGTCCGAGTCGCAGAGTCGCAGCTCAATGCTTCTGCAGAACTGACCGCAGCTGTTATTAAAGCCGCCGACGATGAAGACGCTTTTCTGCGAATGCAGGTTGTTTACTCCGCAGGGTTCCTGAAACCGGCGGACTCTGCAGCGGTCCTTGCCAAAGTCCTGGCAAAGGACGGTGGCAATGGACATTTGAAATCTGCCGTGGAGAGTTCCCTGACGTCGGCGAACGTTGTTCAGGTGCTGAATGAACTCAGGGCTCAGCCCGATCGCGTGGATGCGGCAGATCGGCTGCTCGTCAGCGCGGCGACGCTGGCAGATCCTCAGTCTCACGCGACAATTTTGAAAGAGCTGTCAATCCGAGTTACAGAGTCAGCCGCTGCCGGACATTTCTCCCGGCTGGCTCAATTCATCGATGCGTGGAGTCGCCGGTCGCCGCAGGATGTTTCTCCTGGCGACAGTGGAGTTCACGCCACATGGAAACCAGCGATTCATGCTGCCTTGCGAGTTGCCGAAAATGATGAATCGCAAATCCAGATTCGGATCGCGGCTGTCCGGCTGCTGGCCGTGGCACCGTTCCTTGGTGAGCCTCATTCAGAATCGCTGGCGGCGCTGCTCACGCCTCGAACACCGCCGGAACTGCAGTCCGCTGCAATTCAGGCCTTGAAGAGAGACAACAGACCGGAGGTTGCTGACGTTGTGCTCACCGATTGGGCGTCGCGGGAGCCTCGGCTGCGGAAAGAAGGCGTCGCCCTTCTGCTGTCTCGGCCTGCCTGGACGCAGCGTCTGCTGGCAGCCATCGAAGCGGGAACGGTCTCCGCTGGAGAACTCGATTTGCCGCAGCAACAGGCATTGCTGGAAAACGCAGAAGAGTCGATTCGTATTGCTGCAGCAAAGAGCTTCACGCCTCGCACGTCTGTCGGACGTCAACAGGCGATTGATCGCTTCACGGCAGCGTTGCAGGAGGGTGGCGATCCCGGCACGGGGCGTCAAGTCTTCCAAAACATTGCGCAAATTGTCATCGGCTGCAGGACACAGGACATATGGTCGGTCCGGATATCGCGGCCTATGGTGGCAAGCCGGTTCAATCGCTGTTGATCGCCATGCTGGATCCGAATCAGGCCGTGGATCCGCGCTATCAGTCCTATGTCGCCGTGCTGAAGGATGGCCGCAGCGTCACGGGGTTGATTGCTGAAGAGACCGCTTCGGGGCTCACTCTGCTGGCCGCCGAAGGCAAACGGGAGAGCGTGCTGCGTTCTGAGATCGATGAAATCCGCAGTACCGGCAAGTCGCTGATGCCCGAAGGCTTTGAGCAAAACGCGACAACGGACGACATGAATCATCTCTGGGCCTTTTTCCGGACACTGCGTTTGCCGCCAAAGACACTCGAAGGCAACCAACCGATGGTCGTCGAAGTCCCGGCAGAGGGCAACGTCGCGCTGCTGGCATCGCAGGCCGAAATCTATGGCGGCGATGTCACCTTTGAGCTGCCGTTTCAAAATGTCGGGTACTGGCATGACAAAGACGACACCGTTCGTTGGCGTATTAAGTCACCCTTGATTCGACAGACGGAAGTTTGGGCCGAATGGGCCTGTGATGCGAATGCGGCGGGCAACACTTTTGTGATCGAAGGCGTTGTGCCCGTTCTGAAGGGAAAGGTGGGCTCAACCGGCGCATGGAGTCGCTATCAGCTGCAAATGCTGGGGACAGTGACCGTCCGCGAAGGGGAGTCCGAGATCGTGATTCGTCCGGGCGGAGATCTTCGCTCGGCGCTGGCCGATCTGCGGGCGTTGCATCTGGTGCAGCTGGATGGTGTCCCGCTGGCGACGGGAATGGTCGAAGATCCGAAACCGGGTTCGAGGTCTCTGAAAACTGCAGTGGCATCGCCGCTTTTTTGATCGACGATCATCAAGCGACTGAGGAACGGGAAGTAATCATTGCTGCGAATCTGGATCGAGCGTCGAAGATTATTCCGCTCATGGTTCAAGGCTTGCCCGAAGACTCGGGCAGCAAGGAAGAATACCGCAGAATTCCATGGATTTGGCGGGTAGCCATTGCCGTCGGAAAGCACGGCGATGCGCAGCAGATCCGAAGCGTCCTCGCCGCTTCAATGCCGCAGGACGGCCAGCCACTGGAACACTGGCAAGCGGTTGTGATCGGAGGCGGGTTGATCAACGGAGTCAGCCTGTCAGGGAAATGGCCGCGGGATGAATTGTCGGAATTGATGAAAGATGATGAGGCACTCCGAACGGACTGGAATTGGACGCTAGATTTATCGACAAAAATGGCCGACGATGAATCCGTTCCGACAGGAACGCGTTACGACGCACTTCGCGTTGTCGCAATGCTCGACTGGGACATATGCAGAGTGCAGCTGGAACGTTACCTGCAGAAAGACGTGCACGTCGAACTGCAGATGGGAGCAATCAGCGGCCTTTCGGACGTTCAGGAACTGGAGGTCGCTGCGTTGTTAATCAAAGGATTCGCTGACTTTTCGAATGAAAATCGCGACCTGGCGCTCGATGCATTGCTGCGAACGGATGATCGCTGCCTCTCGCTGCTCAACGCACTGGCGGAAGAACGCCTTCCTGCCGTCCTCAAGCAACATGCGAGGGTCACAGCGCTTCGGGAGCATGCCTCTGAGTCTGTGCGACTGCTCGCAGCACGAATTTTGAAGGGACAATAAGAAGCCTGCGCACAGGCCAAAGAAGGGGTCAGCAACCAATAGTGCGGAGCACCCTCTGGGCCATTTGGCTATTGGTTCCTTGATGATTAGTTCATTTTGTTTTCGAACCGTCATTTGCATTGGATGATCGACTGGACTTCGTCATCAAGAGCGTTCCCGAGACGATCACGTTCCGTCTCAAGATCGAAGCTCGACTGCAAATTGAGCCAGAATCTGTCGGAGGTTCCGAAAAAGCGTGCCAACCGGAGTGCAGTATTTGCCGTCACGGATCGAGACCCCTTGATGATCTCGTTGATGCGCCTTGGCGAAACACTGATGCCCTTTGCAAGCCGATACTGCGTAATGCCCATAGCTTGAAGGAATTCAACATCAAGGATCTCACCGGGGTGAACCGGAGCCATTTTTTTGGTTGCCATAGCGGTGCCTAATGATAATCGATCAGTTGCACGTGATCCGCATTGCCACGAACCCAGGAAAAACAGATCCGCCACTGACCATTCACACGGATGCTGTATTGGTCTTTACGGTCGCCCATCAACTTCTCAAGGCGGTTTCCGGGCGGCACACGCAAATCGTCAAGAGCCTCAGCCGCATCAATCATCTGCAACTTACGCAGCGCGACTCGTTGAACATCCATCGACAACCCCTTCACACGTTCGCGGTGAAAAAGCCGTTCTGTTCTTCCATCCTGAAAACTGCTGATCATGATTAATAATAACGATTCGCGTTACTACTGTCAAGTCGCCTTTGGTGGCTAACTTTTTACGGGGTGCGCGACAGGGTTCGTTTGTGGCCTGCGGGGTGTAAAAATGTCAAGATCAGTAATCGACAAATACCCGTGACTCTGGAGCAAGTGGGCTGGTTTGGCGAGTGATTAGTGTCGTGGGAAATCTTTGTCGCTGGTACGATACCCAAAATTTTTTTCCCCTCCCGCCACAGACAAGGATGTCTCAATGGCACGCACCTCAAACACACTGCCTCCTGAAATCGCCAGCAAACTGGCCGAAGTGGCCCGAGAGCTTCGGGAACACATTTATGGCGAACAGGCCTGCCCGGAATGGGGCACTCGGTTTACTCAGATCGAAGACCAGGGGATGCAGGTCGGGCTGGAACTGGCTCGCGTGTTCATGCAGCAGTCGGTCCAGCATCAAGCCGATGGTGAGATACCGCCGCAGGCCTTCGATTGTGACGGCGAACAGGTGGTGATTATTGATAAAGATCGCCACCACGAAACCACCCTCGACACGCCTGCTGGCGAAGTCGAATGGAAACAACCGAAGACTCGACTGAAGAAATCCCGTCGAGATTTTTTCCCCTCAGGCCAAAGCGCTGGGACTTGATGTCGACGAAGCGCTTTCGCCATCGTTGCTGGAAAAAGTGTCGTACCTCGGCACACTGCTGAAGTCTTTTCGGCAGGGTGATGTGGCGATCGAAAAGCTGCTGGACATTTCGCTGGGCCATAAACGTCTGGAACGCATCACTGAACGCATCGGAGCCGAACGTCTGGTGGAAGCAGATCAGGAAGTGGTGGCCTTCAAAGCATTGACTCTCACAGAAAAACTGGCTGGCCCGAAGAATGTTCGGTCTCCTGTTTCGGCCGCCGTGATGGCGGATGGCGGTCGTTATCAGCGTTGTGAAAAGAACGAGTCAGGCGAAGGTGATCGTCGCACTCATTGGTTTGAAGACAAGGCCGGGCTGTGTCTGGAACTGGGCGGCCGTCGTGATGATGTGGCCGCTTCTCCCGATGCTGTCGATCCGTGTCCGCAGGTTCCCGGCTTTCTGATGAACATCGAACAGATCGAAACGCTGACTCGTGAAATTGGCAAAAAAGCCACGGAAAAGGTCGTTCTTTCAGAGGCCGACGAAAGCTCCATCAACGCATCGCACGTGGTAAGCGACCCGGCAATCGACACCGCCGACGATTGCCAGATCAATCTCGACGATGCCCGGACACTGTCGGATCTGGAACGAATCGTGGCGGCCGCACAGCAGTCGGCGTCCCGACATCAGGCCGCAGCCGATAGCGCTGACGATCTTCCGATGAGTCCCAAAGTGATCACGCGAGACCTGGTTGCGACTTTGGAAAACAGCCGTCACCTGGGCGAGAAACTGGCGGCACATGCATGGTCGTTGGGATTGTTTCAGGCGAAGTTCAAAGCGTTCGTCGGCGATGGCAGTTCGTGGATCTGGACGATCTTCGACAAGCACTTCCGCGCGTTCAAGTTCATTGCCGTGCTGGACATCATCCATGCCGTGACGTACCTGTTCGCCGCAGCGATGGCCGACCGAACGGAAGCCGAAGGAACGCCCGTGTATTGCCAATGGATGTCTTGGCTGTGGTCGGGGGATGTCTCGCAGGTGATCGCGGCTCTGGTCAAACGACAGTCGGAACTGGGATTGCCAACCGACGAAGATGGCCCGACCAGCGCTCGGCAAATCGTGAGCGGAGCGTTGACGTATTATCAAAATCAACAGTCGCGGATGAATTATCCTTTGTATCGCAAGCTGGGGCTTCCGATCACGAGCAGTCACATGGAGTCAGCGATCAAGGAACTGAATTTCAGGATGAAGGGGACCGAAAAGTTCTGGAGCAAACCCGGTGGCCAGAGCGTGATTCAGCTCCGCGCGGACAATCTTAGTGGAACCGACCCGCTTTCGGTGTTCTGGAAAGAAAGAGCCAAGAACCGCTCAGGCCTGCGTCGCAGCGTCGGCTCCAAAAAATCCACCGCTCAAAAGTCCACCACGTGACGATCCCTGTCGCGCACCCCTTTTTACGTCGTTGGAAACGGGGTCAAGGACTCAAAGGACTCAATTGTGCACAATTCCCTGCGGGCCGTTCCGGCAATTGAGTCGCTTCGACCTGCGACCAACCGTTTTTTGACGCCAAAATCATGTCGCCGGAGATCACGGCACCGCTTTTTGTTTCGCACTGTGACGTCCGGCTGACGGCTTGCCTTGCGGCAATTTGGAAAATCCTTTCCGGCAGAAAGGACCTACATGAAATCGCCGAAACACATCGTCGAGAAATTGCTTTTCCCATACGCCACCCGGCGTCGCTCAACCAACGGGCTTCTTGAATAAATGCCTTGAGCTTCGGCTCGAATGGCTCGCATCGCCACATGCCCACTCCGCTCAACCCCGATCGCTAATCCGCGCTCTCCGTCCGCACTCGCGAAGTCAAAGCCTTATGTGTTAGGCGTCGCCGATGATGCTAATGGCGACCTTCTTTGCATTCAGTGCCATCCGATTGTTAGGGTCACGACTCAATGCGATTCCCGCTACCTCGTGCGCCCCGTTATGATCTTCCAACTTCAATAAAACATCCGCCAACAAAGACGGGGCACGCACGCCTTTATTCAAGGTGGTGGCTGCTGCCAAAGGAACAAGCGCTTCCTTCAGGCGGTTCAAACGAATCAGGCTCTCGCCTAACAACTCAAGAGTTTTGAAATGTGGGCTCAGCGCAATGCTCTGTTGGAAGAAGGAAACAGCCTCCTCAAGCTGACCTTTTTCCATCAATTCGCGGCCCTGCCGATATAGCTCGGATGACTGTGACAGGGGATCAATCATAATTCTTCCGCTAAAGGCAGACGCCTAACATTCCAGTCATCACAACTCAGTTTGCGGTAGCCGTCCTCGGCGAATCAGGATCATCTGAAAGTTGTAGGGGAATTTGTCGCAACTCGACATGGATTGCACTCGGTCACTGATCAGGACGACTGAACAACAAGTCCATGATCTCTTTCCATTCCGCGATGATCGTCGGTGTCTCTTCCACCAGATTTCGGCAATGCAGCATCCTGGCCTCGTTGGTGTCGCAAATGACCTGGATGATGTTGTTCACCTGCTTCGCAACTCGCCTTCCTTCTCGCCCGAGTTCCTTCACTCGCAAATCGTGTTCTTCCTCCAGCCTGAGCAGAACCTGCTCGAACTCCGAACGAACCCGATCCGCACGACCCGTTTCCCGATAGTGCCGGATGAGGGCCGCGATCATGTCTTTCTTCTCCTGATCGAGTCGGGTTTTCTTTACGGATTGCCAAGCCATTCGGACCTGCAGCCATGCCATCTCAAGTTTCGGCTGAGATTTCAGCATCGGTTCATTCATGGGGCATTCTTTCGCTTCTTCTTTCCGGATTTCGCAGCGTTCTGTTTTCTGCCGCCTTCGTTTCCGCCTCCCCAGAGCGGAGCAACATTGGCAAGATCCCATGCGTCCCAACTGGCCTGGAGTTCCCTGACCTTGTCAGGATTCATGGCCGAGAGATCCTGGTCTTCATGGATGTCAGTGGCAAGATTGTAGAGTTTTGCTGCTGTGACCGGCTCGGCCTGACGGGACTGAGTGTCGGCATGACTGTCGTAGCGGACCAGTTTCCAGTCACCGCTGCGAATGGCCATCTGCCTGCCGAAACGCCAATAGAGTGCGTCGTGTGGCGCATCGGTCTTTTCGCCCGACAGGAAAGGCAGGAGACTCACCCCGTCAAGCTTCCATTCCGGCTTTGCATCGACGCCCGCCGCCGCCAGTGCGGTCGCGTGCAGGTCCAGCTGGATGGCAGAATGTTCGAAAACACCGGGCTTGATATGTCCCGGCCAAGTAATGACGTATGGCACTCGGATGCCACCTTCGAGCGTCGTACGTTTGCTTCCTCGGAGCGGGGCATTATTTGAACCGTTGACAGACACACCGGCCATTGCAGGGCCGCCATTGTCGCTGATGAACGCGATCAGTGTGTTGTCCGCCTGACCGGTCTCGACAAGTTTCGTTCGCACCTGACCAATTGCATCGTCCATCGCCAGCATCATGGCATTGTAGATTCTGCGCTGCTTATCGGCGACGTTTGAAAACTTCGAAAGACGATCGTCCGTGGCATGCATTGGCGTGTGGACGGCATTGAACGACAGGTAGAGGAACCACGGTTGATTGTTGTGTTGATCGATGAACGTACTGGCTTCTCGCCCGAAGGCATCGGTTGTATAGTCAAGTTCGTTCACGAGTTCCGTGCCTCGCAGAATGCCGGCCTTTTCAAAGTAACTGCGTGCGCCGCCTTGGAAGCCAAAAAACTCATCAAAGCCACGCGCTGCGGGTGCATGTCCGGGAGATTGCCGAGGTGCCACTTGCCGACAAGGCCAGTTCTGTACCCGGCCACTCGCAGTCGGTCCGCCAGAGTCTGTTCGCTAAGTGGCAGACCCTGCCCGCGGCCGCCCGGATTGAACTCGTGCCCGAAACGATTCTGATAACGGCCGGTGAGCAATCCGGCTCGCGTCGGCGAGCAATATGGTCCACTCACGTAACCATTTGTAAATCGCACACCATCTGCGGCAAGAGCATCCAGATTCGGTGTCGGAATGTCCTTCACTCCGTGGAAGCCGACATCGCCGTAACCCATGTCATCGCCAACGATGATCAGTATGTTTGGTTTGTCAGCAGGCCGCTCGGAGGCGGAAAGCGATATTCCGGGAAATATCAACGCGGCAAGGATCAGGATGGATTTGGGCATAAAATGTGTGTCTCCAGTCTGCACGAAGTCTATTCCGTTTACATTCCACTTTGAATTGACTTTGCACACGAAACGCCGCGAACTGCATTTTCGCCGACAGAACGGGATTCTATACTCCATGTGGTCATGAGTGAGAGAATTTGCGAGCGGCATGCGTCAGCTTGCCGGTACAAAAAACGAGGTACCGGAGGGCTCACGCCACTCCGCTCGCCGGACTCATTTCTGGCTGCGCGCAGTCTATGTGCTGGATGATTGAACCACGAATCGACACGAATGAACACGAATGTCAGGTATTCCATTCGTGTCGATTTGTGTTCATTCGTGGTTCCAGGTTCGGAACCCTCGCTTCAATTCGCGGACGCATAGAGAACGGGACAGTCAGGAGATTACGATGGGGATACCTGAACCAGAAAATGGATCGTCGGTTGCTGTGACTCCTGAACCGGAATCGATGCGTCTGCGCGTGACGGGGATGACCTGCACGGGATGCGCATCCACGCTGCAGCGCGCGCTGGAGGCTCGCAGGGAGGTCACAGGGGCCAGTGTCAGCTTTGCGGCAGGGATGGCCACGGTTGAGGGCACGAATCTGAATCCAGGTGAACTCATTGGAGTGATTCAGGGGCGAGGTTTTGAGGCGGAGTTGATCAATCCGGATGTCAATTCAGACCAGAACAGCGACATTGAAAAGCAGCAACTTCGTAATGAAAGCATCTGGCGTCACAGAGCGATTGTCGGCATCGGATTGTGGGCACCACTGGAGATTCTTCACTGGACGGCCACTGCAATGCACTGGCACGGGCCATGGATGTCGTGGCTGATGTTCGCTGGTGCGCTGGTAGTCATTATTTTTGCCGGTTCGGAGTTCTATAAGTCTGCCTGGAAAGCAGCGATCCGGCGAACAACGAACATGGATACTTTGATCTCAATCGGTGCGACGACCGCGTTTACTTATTCAACAATCATGTTGCTCTTTGATCTCGACCATCCCACTTACTTTGCGGAATCCGCCGGCTTGCTGGGCATTGTCAGTCTCGGCCACTGGCTGGAAGCGCGGGCCAGTTTTCGGGCTGGATCGGCCGTGCGGGAACTTCTGCGGTTGCAGCCGGAATCGGCAGAAGTGCTGGACGATGATGGTTCGACAAGGATCGTCCCCACCTCGCTTGTCAAAGCCGGGGAGCGTCTGATCGTTCGACCGGGCGGACGCATCGCCGTCGATGGTTTGGTTGTCGAAGGAGGTTCTGCCGTCGATCAATCGATCGTCACCGGAGAATCCGCACCGGTCGACAAAGTCCCTGGAGATCTGGTCGTGGCCGGATCCATGAATACGACGGGTCGACTCACGGTGCAGACCACTGTTGATGGTCGGCACACGACGATCACTCGCATTGCCGACCTGGTTCAAAAAGCTCAGACCAGCCGGGCACCGATTCAGCGGCTGGCGGACAGCATCTCGGCAATCTTTGTGCCGACGGTCCTGGTGATCGCCGCGCTGACGGTCATCGGCTGGTGGATTTTCGGAGATTTTTCCAAGGGCATCATTGCGGGCGTCACGGTGCTGATCATTTCGTGCCCTTGTGCGCTTGGCCTGGCAACACCCATGGCCGTGATGGTTGGCACCGGGGCGGCAAGTCGGCGAGGAATACTGATCCGCAATGCTGAAACACTCGAACGGGTCGGGCGAGCGACACATGCCGTCTTCGACAAGACCGGCACGCTCACCTCGGGCCAGCCGGAAGTGACGCTGATTTCTCCCGATGCCGACCACACGGAAAACGAGTTGCTTCGCCTCGCGGCGTCTGTGGAAGCACCCAGCGAACATCCGATTGCCAAAGCCATCGTCCGTGCGGCGGCATCTCGAGAGTTACCGCTTGTGGCTGTGGAAGACTTCAGGGCCATCCCCGGTTTGGGTGTCAAAGGTCTGGTCGAAGGACGTGCGGTGACTGTTGATCGCGACGAGCATGCGACCGCCCGAGTCACACGGGAGGGAAAACGTATTGGCACATTGACTCTGACCGATCGGCTCCGTCCGGATGCCGTCGATGCCATTGCTGCCTTAAAGCAAGCCGGGATTCAAGTTTCGATGCTTTCCGGGGACAAGTCAGCTGTTGCGCTGAAAATGGGGCGCGAGCTGGGACTTTCCGAAACGGAAATTATCGCCGACGCCACACCGGAATCGAAGGCTCAGTACATTCGCTCGCGTGGCCGTGATGTGATCATGGTCGGCGATGGTCTGAATGATGCAGTCGCCCTTGCCGTTTCGGGCCTTGGGGTGGCACTGGCGTCCGGCACAAACGTGGCGATTGAAGCCGCAGCGGTTGTAATTCCTGGCGATCGGGTGCTGGCTGTGGCAGAACTGATTGAGTTGTCGCGGGCGACGCTCAGCACGATCCGGCAAAATCTGTTCTTTGCCTTTTTCTACAATATTCTGGCAGTCCCGCTAGCTGTCTTCGGCTTGCTCGGCACCAGCGGTCCTCTCTGGGCGGCCCTGGCAATGGGAGTCAGCGACATCACTGTTGTCGGCAATGCACTGCGACTGAAACGACGGCTGGACAGAATGTGATGAGTCACCGGCAACCCAAAGGCGAGCGGCGAGCGTCAGCTTGCTGGTATGCGATTCCTGCTCTACCTGGAACAGAGCACGCTGGACCAAGGCCGCCGCGGGTGACGGGCACGAAAAAGACAGGGCTCCCTTCCCAGCTGCCCCAGCGGCAAGCATCGAAACTAGTTCGCTTGACCGTTGTGGCACCCCAAAAAAGGGAGCCCTTTCAGGCACCCATTGACGAGCGTGCGGTAAAGATTGCATATATCATGTTGCTGAGTTCAAGCTGATCAATCTCCCATGTTCTTGACGACGCCTTGCGACCTCGTTGCCGCACCCCGACAATGACACTCATCCAGAACCGCGACAGAGTTCTCACGAACTCTGCTACAGGTTTCGAAAACCGCTGAGCACTGGGACGCTTTTCAGCTAATTCCTCCGGAAAGTTGAACACCCACCTTTAATGGAATCTCATCGGTCACATCCCTGGCGAACTTCGATCGGTCAACCACCAGTCGATTGACAACGACTTCTACGCCAGCGACTTTGCGAGCCAGTTCCTGCGCCATTTGCTTTTCATGAAAGCTTTGCACGCGACCGCGCAGAACGACCACTCCTTCACAGTGGACGCATTGGACTTCTTGATTTGCAAAGCGACCGTCATTACGCAGCGCCTCTGCCAAACGAAGTCGTATCGAAATGTCATTCTCCGCGACGCTGTTGTGAACCTGACGTTCAAGCTGAATTGCCTGGGGCATCGCCATCGCCAGCTCCTCCCTTAAACTCTGTAGAACGAATAACAACTCCAACGCCACCCATTGGATCTTCGGCTAGTTCGATTGTGAATCCCACAACCCGCCATTCTCCATATGGTGGAAACCACTATTCCCTGCAGACTGCCGTTACGTGGGGCTCTTTGGTATGCTGACAAAAGCAGGAAGACGAGAGGGAATACTCATGGCGAAAAAGAGACGTAAAAGTCCGCCGCCGGGAGCAGATAATCTGCGGCATGGTCAGCAAACGGAGGCGGGTGCGACGGCTGAGGTCACAATTCCAGCAGGGGCTGCATCTACAGACGAGACTGACAAACCGACCAGGGAGCGGTTTCCGGTCGTGGGCATCGGTGCCTCGGCAGGCGCGCTGGACATTTCATTGAAAGCAGGCACAGGACTGGACGTCATCAAGCAGCTTCGACCGGCTCAGAGAGCAAGGGATAACAATGGCAGCGTCGCCGTTAAGATCCTCGTTCACTCGGCGCACGACGATTCACTTTATGCCGAACGCGTTCTGCAGGCGGGCGCGATGGGGTATATCAACAAACAGGAAGCTCCCGAATTGCTGGAGGCCGCAGCGCGTCGCATCCTGTCAGGAAAAGTGTATGTCAGTCCGCAGATCGCAGAGCGTCTGCTCAATCGTGCTATTGGTCATCGCTCACAGCCCGTTACGGACGGTATTGCCAGTCTTTCGGATCGTGAGTTGCAGGTGTTTCGGTTGATCGGCAAGGCGGTGGCGTCACGCAGGATTGCAGAGCAGTTATTTATCAGTGTTCACACGGTTGAGACTCACCGCGAGAATATCAAGAAGAAACTGGGGCTGAAGACCGGACCGGAACTCAGCCAGCGGGCTGTGCAATGGGTACTGGAAAATGGGTAGGAAAGGTGGGAATCCTGACACGATCCGATTTGCTGACTGCGATCACCGGACGTGGTTCACAGACTCATGTGGCGGATGTGATGCGGCGTCAGTTTGAGACAGTGGACCCATCCGAAATGCTGGAGCTCGCATTTGCACGGCTGCAGCGGTTGAATGCCACACATTACCCGTGGTCCAGGCCGGGAAGCTGATCGGCTTGCTGACGGCCGAGAATGTGGGCGAGTTCGTGATGATCCAGTCGGCGCTTGCCGGACGCCGCGAGTCAGTTCCGCCGCAATGATGGATGACCATGCACAGGTATCGCGGATGCCACGGAGAGTACGGATGAGTTGGAGTGTGCTTATCTGTGAAATCCGCGAAATCCGTGGTTAAAAACGCTTGCACGCTCTTCCCTGGGTGCTGGGCGAAGCCCGCGCCGTGTACCCGCCAGCGACCAAGCCTGCTGACGGCGAAGGAGGCGGGTTCCGGAGATTGCCGTCTAGTCAACGGCATGATAATGTCGCCCGACGAGTCGAACCGTGCTGGCCTGTGGTCCTTTATCACCCAATTCTTCAGCAAAACAAACTTCACTATCGAGATCCAGTTCATCAAACTGACCATCCAGGACGGCATTGCGGTGGAAATACACGCGTCGACCCTCCGGTGTTTTGTTAAAACCGTAATCTTCCATTGGAAAGAGCTCTGAAACCTTTCCATGCGGTGACGTCTCATGAGATTTCACATCGCCCCGGATTTCACGCACGTAATCGTCAAGTTCCCGCCGCATCGCCTTGAACGCATGGCGAATCGCGATATATGCGTCCGTGTGGGTTTCATCTTTTCCGGGATTGTGGTTCACCACAAGTTCACGGCGTGGAACACTGAGAAGCACACCAACGCCCCCATCATTGTTTTCGTTTACGCAATCTCCGTGCCATGCACACCCTGAATTTGCCAGGAGTCATAACTTCTGAGGAGCGTCCGATCTGCAGTTTTCAGCGACAACCTGCTGTGAGTTTTTCCGTAAAAGGCACCTTCATGGGTATCAGCATGCCAGACGACAAGAAGCTTCAGGATCCCTGGCTGGTTGCCGTTTGGCCTGGAATGGGTCATGTTGCCCTCGCGGCTGGATATTATCTGCTGGCCAAGCTGGAAATGTCGATGCTTGCAGAATTCTCCTCCCGAGAGTTATTCGACATCGAAAATGTAGAAGTGAAAGACGGCTTGATTGTGCCAGGTCAAATGCCCCGAAGTCGCCTCTTCGTGCGAAAGGATAGGCCGAAGCCATGGATGAACACCTGGGGCGTTTGCTGACACAACTGGAAAAGCGACTTGCCGCGTCTTCTGCGCCTTCCGAGACAGACGAAGAAGTGTCCTTCACGCCTGAAGTGCCTGAAGTGGAAGCACAGAACGAAGAGGACCTCAAGCGGATCGAGCAACTTTTCGAGCAGGCAGCTCAGGATCGTTCCCGAGCCTATGAACTCAAGAATGAACTGGATCGTCTGGGAGTCTTCAAAGACTATGAAGACTGGTTTCTGGATCTGTTCAGGGAATAGGCTGAACAAAGTGGTCAGTGCCATCAAGACGCCATACAAAGCCATGACGGCCAGAGTCCCCAGGCGTGAGAGGCGGGCAGCAGCGCAAAGCCAGCGTAAACAAACGCGTAGATCGCCCAGCCAATGGCGATGATTCGCCACCGGCCGCGTTTGTCACTGAGTACACCCATCGGAAACGACAGCAACGAATAAGTCATATTGTAGGTTGCGTAAACAAGGACAACGGCCCACGATGAAAATCCCAGCTCCTGTCGCTGCGGATCCCGGCGCATGCAGACATCAGAGCCGCGATCAACGCCGCACTGCCCTCCATCGCACCCAATTGCATTTTGGATGAGCCCATCACGCTCACGAGAAACAGTGGCAGGAGTGGATATACAATTTCACTCGACACATCCGCCAGAAAGGAGACAATGCTGAGCATCCAGATGGATTGCGGCAGCCGCGTGCGGTTCCCTGCGGTCGGTACGTTATGTGCGTCAGACGTTGGCAGTGATTCATTAAAGTAAAAGACACTGCTGGTAATTCTTTTCGCCGGGAGAAATGAAATGTGTGTGAGTTGCTGATCGCCGCCAGTTTGCATGCGAGCCGCAGGCATTCCGCTTTTTTAACGTCTTTGGCTTCCTGAAAAAGGACACACAGAGTGGGGAAATATCTCTCGTTTGCAATTCTGGTTCTGGTGACGGGAGCCTTCGGCGTCCTGTTCTTTGAAGTCACTTCCACTCTGCTCCTGCCGCTCTTTTTGGCGATGGTGAGTGTCGTCATGTTCCGTCCAGTGCAGATCAGGTGTGTACGATTGCTTGGGGGACGAAATCGTGTGGCCGCTGTGATCACCACAACTCTGGTGCTGCTGGTTGTCGTCGTGCCGTCGATCGTGGTGGTGCTGCTGGCAGGCAACGAAGCCGCAAAGCTCGCGCGAAGTCTGGATGATGGTGAATTCCGCGATCAACTGCATCGTGCGAGATTGTCGCTGGGGCTGGACTATCCACACTTCGGAGAACTGCGTTTCGCGGAACGTTCCTTCGAAAGGCTGTTGGCCGATGCGCGGGAAGGTGCTTTCGCCATCGGTAATCGCGACGCCTTAGTGCGTCTTCACAACGAACTGCAGCGCTTGCAGGTGACGCTGAACAGGGACGGTAACTCCCCGGGGCCATCGGATGCACAGCGGATGCTGGACGCGTTAGCAATGGCGCAACAGGAGACACCCGGGACCCTGGCATACCAGCAGGCGATGGAAACGGCGGCACGTCGTTTCCGTGAGTACCGGGTCGAGTACCGGAGGTGCCGAGAGCAGCCTTGAAGAACCTCGCCAATCCGACGTCGGAAGATGTCACGGCCTGGACGGGCAGGATATTCGCCCTGACCCCTGAATGGATCTCTTCGTTTGGGGGCCGCGCAGGCATTATGGCCGGTCGCGGAGTCTTTGGGATCATTATCCTCGTGGTGACGATGTACTTCCTGTTCGCGGACGGACCGCAGATCGCAAAGCAACTGATGGCGTTGTCGCCACTGGAAGACCGTTACGAAGAGAAACTACTGGAGGAGTTTTCGCGAGTCTCACGGGCGGTCGTGTCCGGAAGTTTGGCTGCTGCGGTGGCGCAGGGCATGCTTGCGGGAATTGGTTTTTGGGTCGCCGGACTGCATTCCATCTTTCTGCTGGCCGCTCTCACGGCTCTCACCGCAATGATTCCTTTCGTGGGTGCTGCGACAGTTTGGCTGCCAGCCGGCCTCTGGCTGATCTTCATTGATCACCGAACAACCAGCGGAATTGTGCTCATGATCTACGGCGCTGCCGTGATCTCCACCATTGATAACGTCATCAAACCCTGGGTACTGCACGATCGCTCCGCAATGCATCCACTCGCCGCTCTAATCGGGGTTCTCGGGGGTGTTCAGGCCATGGGGCCCCTTGGCGTTTTTATCGGCCCCATGGTCATTGCATTTCTTCAGACTCTGCTGGGGCTGCTGCACCGGGAACTTGTGACGCTTGGTGACACTCGCAGAAAGGTGCAACGCGCGCCAGAGCTACCTTCGGTATAAAACTCGGACACGGCAGATGATCCCCTCACTCAACACGACAAACCCATCAAAAAACGCTGGCCCAGAGACTGACGTATGTCTGTCTCTGTCCTCACCTGCGTACGCGATGCCGACGGATCAGTTGCTGTCGGCGTGTGAAGTCAATGCGGAGAAGGGGTTGTCAGACGCACAGGTTCAGAGTCGCGGTCAACAATGCGGCGCGAACCAGTTGACCGAGGCACCGCCGGTGCCGGCCAGGCGAAAGTTCATGGCTCAGTTCACGGACCTTGTGATCTGGATTCTGATCGTCGCCGCGATAATTTCCGGCCTGATGAAAGAGTGGGTCGATACGGCCGCGATTCTGGCGATCGTGATTGTGAATGGAATGATCGGCTATCTCCAGGAAGAAAAGGCAGGCCGGGCAACCGGCGGCTCAGGTCGACAGGATTTCCGTTTATGCCCGCGTCTCCGCCGAACATAAGCTGCGTGTCGTGCGTGCATGGCAAAGCCTTGGTCAAATTGTGGCGATGACAGGCGACGGTGTGAATGATGCTCCGGCTGTGAAGGCCGCTGACATCGGGATTGCGATGGGCGTGACCGGCACGGACGTCACCAAAGAAGCATCGGACATGGTACTCATCGACGACAACTTTGCCTCGATCGTCAATGCCGTCGAGGAAGGTCGCGGGATCTTCGACAACATTCAGAAGTTCGTGCATTATCTGTTGTCCTGCAACGCTGGCGAAGTGATGCTCATGTTCTTCGCCGCGCTGATTGCCTGGCCAGTGCCACTGGTGGCGATTCAGATCCTGTGAATCAATCTCGTCACCGATGGGCTGCCGGCACTGGCTCTGGGGATGGAACGTCCCGAACGGGACATCATGACTCGTGCACCCCGTCCACCTCACGAGGCCGTGATTACGCGGGAACGCGGACTGCTGATTTTGTTTCACGGCGCGCTGGTCGCAGCCGTAGCCGCGCTGGGCTTCTGGATCATCTATCAGGGTGACGACTCCCAGGTGTGCCGTGCCCGAACCGTGACGTTCTGCGTCACGGCTTTTTCGCAGTTGTTCTTTGCCATCGGATGCCGCAGTCAGAGTTTCACAATGCCGGAACTTGGTCTGTTCTCGAACCCTCATCTGTTCGGCGCGATTGTCATCTCCGGCCTGCTTCAATTGAGCGTCGTGACGCTGCCGTTCGCTCAACCGGTGTTTGAAGTCGCGACTCACCTCACATGGGAATGGATTCTGATCGGCGGGCTCGCACTGACCCCGGTCACAATCATTGAAATCGTTAAGATTTTGCAGGGATCACGCGATCGGAAGGCAGCAGACACCCTCACTCCCCAAATCAGGGCTGGGCATTGAATGACCACGACCAAATTGTAGGGTGCGTGAAGCGAAGCGCAACGCACCATGGCTGTCGACAAATCCACAGTGGTGTGTTTTGCTCCGCTGTACACACCCTATTGTAGATTGACAAACTGGCCAGCAGGCGTTGAGTCCGGTACACTCCGGCTTCATCCTTGGTATCGGTTATCTTCAGGGAAGCAGCCAGTCGATGGAAAGTAAGATTGTTGTGAATTGCGAGAGTTGCCAACGCAAACTACGCGTGAGTGCCAGCCATGCCGGAAAGAAAATTCGTTGTCCGGCCTGCCAGGCGGTTTTCGCCGTTCCTGTTTCAGCCGCAGGTGCATCCGCCGCTGCATCCAGGAATGAACCTCCACCGACAAAACGTCCGGAAAGTCTGCAAAAGAAGCCGTGCCTAAAGCTTCTGTGTCCGACGACATGTGGCTGGATGAGCCCGATCAGGAATTCAGCGAACAGGACGATTGGGCTGATGAGAACAATCCCGGCGGCCGAAGACTCAGCGCATGCCTCCGAGGACTCAGCGCATTCCTCAGTCAGCTGTCGCAGGCATTGGGTTCGACGTTGATGGCAAGCTGATTCGATGTGGCCCCGAGGTTCGGCTGCCGGTGATTTGCATCAAGACCGGAGCGACATCGAATCTGAAGGAGGTCTCGAAGACATTAAAGCACTCGCCTCCGTGGGCATTCCTGGCTGGCGGGGCAATTCTGGCGATCATCATGCAGAAGTCCTGCAGGGTAACCTATTTTGTCGGTGAAGCCGCAAGGAAAAAACAGTTCACGATTCTGCTGATTGGCTTCGCAATTGTTGGCGTCGGAACTATTTCGCTGATCCTTGCGGCAACTTTGAATACCCCTGAAGTGTTTGCGCTGCCAGGTGTCCTCCTGATCATTGCCGGACTGATCACAGCCGTCGTCAGTACGCAGGCACTAAAAATCTCGAAGCGCGATGGAGACGGGGTCTTCTGGATCAGTGGATGCAAATCTGCGTTCTTTGAAACACTCTCACGCCGCTCGTCGCGTCGATAGCATCAAAGATGGCTCCGGGCGAACGACTGAGTCGCGAGTGAGGACTCACCACGCGTCATGCACACTTGATGCATTTCGTCGCATACGGCAGAGCCTCCAGCCGAGCCTTCGCGATCGGTCCTCCTTAGGCCGTGCATTTTCCATAGATGCCGGACTCGATCAGACAATCGACTCAATACACTGCTTCAGTTCACGACAGGCGTCGGAATTCAACCAGCCACGGTACGTGGCGACGCTGTCGGCGATGCGGCGCGTCTCGCTGTCGATGAGTTCCCGAAGAATTTTCTGATGGGAGTGTTTTTTTAATCTCGCAGCTGATCGTTTCAACTCCTGTTTCGCGACGACATGGTCATGCATTTCTCCCAGTTGTGTCTGAAGCTCTTCCAGGATCTTCACCATCTCAGGCAGTTTCTGACTTTTGAAGACCGGCAACAGCTGAGTCGCAGCATATCTCAGCCGTTTCACTGCAATGCGTAACCCATGCAATGACCGGACGTCCGTCTCATGCCCAAGGGCATTGACAACTGAACGGCACAGACCTGCAAATTGTGGCAGGATCCGTTCGTCGCAAACCAATCGAATATCATGTTCTCCATCAGCAGCAACGGTTTTCAGATTCCCGACCAACAATTGAACATGCTTTCGAAAACGATCATGGTGATGTAGTTTTCTCCAGAGTTTCACAAGTGGTTTTTGAGCTGCAGCACGTTCAGCACGCCATTGCTTTGCCACAATCTTTCGAGCGTTACCACACCGACGCAATTGTATCGTCATCAGCACATCCAGATCTCGTGCTCGTCCCGCAGCCTGAAGGACGGCCTTCACTCTCTTTCTAAACCAGCGAACTTCAGACTCCGGAAGTAAGACTTCGAACAGATTGAGCGCTGAAAGTGCACGCCGGCTGAACACGCGAAGTTGATGCACAATCTCATCATCGTCAGCCCATTCTCTGGCGGCCCGCTTCAACCAACGACGGACGGACGTGAGCGAATCGGTCAAAACTGAACACGCCAGTTCTTCCACAGAGTTTTCAGCCATGGTAGGTGCCACGGTCTCGTGATTCATGCATTTGATCCAATGTTGTGGAAGTGATTCATGGAAGACTCCTTCGAATCAGAATGGACGAACAGAGACCAGTCAATTGACGGCAGACACAACACCGTGCCCCAGAGCACACAACGCGATGTGCCTATTCGCACACTTCAGGTAGTATCTTTCACATGGAAATTCCAAATTGATACGACAAAACGAATCAACCGCTCGTTCGCAGGTGTCGTTCCTGAAGTTGCGAACGCTGTGCCGCCAATGGCCCTTTCCTTCTGGAACTCACCGATTTCTTCAGTCACGAACAGCGTGATTGTGTACAGTCAAGATGAGCGGTTTTAACAAAGAGACCCCTCTCACACTGCTTCAATTGCCTTTTCGACTTACCATTCCGTAACATTATGATCCCCATTTATCCAGTCAATGACTACGGACCGCTGATGCCGGGCCTCGTGATGGCGTCGGTCGCAATTGTGCATGTGTTCCTTGCACAGTTTGCCGTCGGTGGAGGCATTTTGCTGTGCTATTTTCAGTGGCTGGCGATGGCTGGCCGCTGCGAGAATGCCCGAGCGTTTGTGAATGGTTATTTCAAACTGCTGGTGCTCATCAGCTTTGTTCTGGGCGCACTCACGGGAGTCGGCATCTGGTTTACGTCGATCCAGGTCAGCCCCGCGACGATCGGTGAGATGGTGTTCAACTTTCACTGGATGTGGGCCACGGAATGGACATTCTTCTGCCTGGAAGTGGTGTCCGGTTATTGTTTTTATCGTTATCACAGTCAGCTCAGTGATCGATCGTGCCTGACCCTGCTGATCCTGTATGCATTGGCGGCGTGGATGAGTCTGTTCTGGATTAACGGAATTCTGGCGTGGCAGCTGACTCTTGGTGACTGGCTGACGACTCACTCGATCATCGATGGTTTTTTCAATCCGGGATTCTGGCCGAGTCTGTTCTTTCGCACGATTGTCTGCATGACACTTGCAGCCCTGGTCGGATGCGTGGTCGTCAACATCATTCCGCATCTTGATCGTGCAGGCCGACAGGAACTGATCCACAAGTCCGCACACCTGATGATGCCGATGCTGGCGATGCCGGTGCTGGGAGCGTGGTACTTGTATTCCATGCCGGATGACAGTCGCGGATGGGTTCTCGGCGGCAGCCCGGCGATGATGCTGTTCTTTATGATTTCCGTCGGAGCCTCACTCGTGATTGGCGGCTATGCTCTGATCGGACTGTTGATTCAGAAACTCTATATTAACGGAGCCACCGCCACACTCTTGCTGCTGCTGGCATTTGGAGCCACGGCCGGTGGCGAGTTTGTCCGCGAGGGATCTCGCAAGCCCTACACGATACGCTACGTATTGTATTCCAATTCGATCCGGCCGGAAGAAGTGGCTGGTCTGCGAGTCCACGGTTCGGTCACACACGATCCGTTTCCTGTGATCAACGAAAAAGAACTTCCGAATGAAATCGTGACTCTCGGCGCAAAGGTTTTTCGTCGCCAGTGTGCCGTGTGCCACACGATGGAAGGATCCAACGCGTTGGCGAATCTGACGGAATCGTGGGATGCGGATCAGATGCGGATGAACATCGCCAAGCTGCAGCAGACGAAGCCTTTTATGCCGCCGTTTGCCGGAACAGCCAGAGAGCTGGAAGCGCTGGTGCAGTATATTCTCTGGGTTCACGATGATCGGCCGGACAAATGGAAAGGTTCGCCGGATCCACAGGCAATGGAACATATTCAAAAGTGGCTGGACGAAGCGGGCACTGATGCCTCGGGATTCATTCCCGAGTACATTCGTTCGACCGATCGTCCGCAGGCTGAAATGCCCGCAACGGAAGGAAGTGCGCGTTAATGGACCGGATGTTTCCCTTCGGCTTTGAATCGCATCTGTCATTCTATCTGGTCATTTACGTACTGACTCTGGTGTCACATTTCTTTCTGATGACGTACGTTCTGGCTGGCAGTGCATGGCTTGCGTGGGCAACGCTGTTTCCCGGATACGGTTTGCTGCCGCGTACGAAGCAGCCGCTGGCGATGATTCTCCGAGACTGGATGCCCTTTGCCCTGAGTGGTGCGATTACCGCTGGCGTCGCTCCGCTCTTGTTTGTGCAGATCCTCTATCGACAGCAGTTTTATACCGCCAATTTGCTGCTCGGCTGGCGCTGGATGATGGTGATTCCCGCCCTGGTGATCGCCTTCTATCTTTTGTATGTCATCAAGAGCAAAGCGGTCAGTCACTGGTCATTTCCGCTGCGCTGCGGACTGGCCGTGGGCATTGCCGCATCATTTCTGTTCGTGGCATTCTGCTGGACGACCAATCATTTACTGAGTCTTGACGAAGCCACCTGGCCGGAGATGTATCGATCTCGCCGAGCGGTTGCCACGATCGGTCCGCTGTGTCTTCGTTTGCTCACGTGGGTTGCCGGTTCATTTCCCATCATGAGCATTCTGGCCGGTTGGCAGCTCTGGGGTATGCGGCGACTCGATGCCAAACGTGATTTACCGTTGCCGGTACCCAACTGGATGGCGTTCTACAGCGTCGACGAGCGACGACTGGCCTGGGCGTCTGTGGGAGGACTTGCCATCGCGGTTGTTAGTGGTGTCAGCTACGCGACTACATTGAACAGCGAGGTCTCATCGCAGCTGACGGGCAGTGCAGGACTGCCGTGGTTGCTGGTTGTTGTCACCTGTGTTTCATTTCAGGCGATCGGCTGGTTGTTGCAGCTTCGCAAGCTCTGCTTCTGCCCTCGCTGGCTGACTGCGATCACTCTCGCATCGCTCGGCACTCTCATTGCCACAGCCTCCCTGCGCGAAATCATTCGACTCGCTCGGGCAGATCTCACGCAGGTTGCGGAGTCGACTCGTGCTGCCGCCGAAGTGGGAGGCTTTGCCGTATTCCTGATCTTCACGATCATCAACACAGTCTTAATCGGCTGGTGTATCCGGATTGTGATGAACCGATCGGCGAATACAAAAAAATGACAAAAATCCGGAAAGCACTAATTGACATGTCCTGAGCAAGCGTTGAGGGACTGGCGTGAATTGCAGGAATCTCTGATCGTGTTGATTTGGGCTGCGATCTGCCCGACAGGCTTTACCTGGTTCAATTTTCGCCGCAGCGTTGTTTGTGCAGCGTCAGTTCGGATATCATCTGTGACGCCTGTATCGACTTTTTTCCATGATCAAAGGAGAATGCTATGTCTTCCAGCAACCGAAAACCGAATGCGTGCCCGGACTGCAATCCTGTTAGCCGACGTGCCTTTGTGAAAACAGTGGCCGGCGCTTCCGCGCTGGCTCTGCTCTCCACACGTTCGTTGAGTGCCGGGTTGTTCTCCGGCCCGTCATTGACAAGTGCTTCGGAAACGGCGGTGAGTGAATTCTTTAAGTCACTGACCGACGAACAGAAGAAGACCCTCTGTTTTCCGTTTGAGCATGAACTTCGGCATCGGATCAGCGCCAACTGGCATGTCACCAAACCTACGCTGGGAGAGACGTTCTACACGTCACCTCAGCGAGAAATGATCCGCCGCATCGTCAAGGGACTGTGCAGCGAAGAGGGGCACGAACGCATGCAGAAGCAGATGGATGACGACGCTGGCGGGTTGCACGAATTCAGTGTCGGGATGTTCGGCGAACCAGGTGCAGGAGCCTTCGAGTTCATGCTCACCGGTCGCCATCTAACGCTGCGTGCCGATGGTAACAGCGTCGACAAAGCTGCGTTCGGCGGGCCAATTGTGTACGGGCACGACCAGGTGGAAGAAGATGCGTCGAAGAATATCTACTTCTACCAGACGCAGCAGACGGACAAGGTCTTCAAGTCGCTGACTGAAGAACAGGCGGCAAAGGCTCTGGTGACTTCGGCTCCGAAAGAGACGCAGGTGCAGTGTCAGGGCGAATCCGGGAGTTTTCTGGGGATCAAAGTGGCCGACCTGAAAGCGGAGCAGAAATCCGAAGTCGAAAAGACGCTCGGCATCCTGCTGGCACCTTACCGCAAAGAGGACGTCGAGGAAGTGATGGAGATTCTCAAGGAATCGGGCGGGGTCGATCATCTGCACATGGCGTTCTTCCAGCAGGAAGACATCGGTGGCGACAAGACCTGGGACATCTGGCGCGTGGAAGGACCATCATTTGTGTGGCACTTCCGCGGTGCGCCACACGTGCATGCGTACATCAACATTGGTCACGCAAAAAAGGCATAATAGTCAGCTACGGCAGGGCACTTGCGGGCTGTTGATTCGATGGCAGGGTGCGTGACGCGGAGCCAACGCACCATTTTGGGAACAGGTTAGAAACTGGTGTGTTCCGCTGGCGCTGCACACACCCTACTTGAATCACTAAATCAACAGACCGCTTGAGCCATGCGGCTCACCAGAAGTTCGCAACACAAACAGGGAAAACTAATGCAACCGGACGACAAAGCTCGCCACCTTGGGATCAATCTCGAACCGCTCACACCCGGATATCTGAATCTGTGTATTCGATCCGGACAGCAACTCATCACATCAGGGCACGTGAGTGACCTCAAAGGCGTGCTGGGAACCAGCCTGGCAGTCGATGAGGGGTACGAAGCGGCCAAAGACTGCGCTCAGAAAATTCTGCGTTCGGTCTACAACAGCCACGGCACGCTGAATGGACTGCGCGTCATCAAAGTTCTGGGCTGTGTGTATTCCGCTGGCCACTTCACTGATCAGCATCTCGTGATCAACGGCTGCTCGGATCTGCTGCATGAAATCTTTGGCAAGACAACCGACGGATTTCATGCACGCAGCGCATTAGGCTTCGCTGCGCTCCCGACCGGAGCGGCAGTGGAAGTCGAAGCGGTGTTTGAAATCAAGCAATGACGCTGGTGATTCCTGAGACCTCCGATTTTCATACGAATGGTTAACAATGTGGCCGGAAGGTGATCAGACTCAGGATCTGCTGAAGGGCGTTGAAAACGGGGACCCGTCGGCGGTGAATCGATTGATGGATCGCCATCGTGAAGCTGTCCGGCGGATGGTGCAGATGCGACTGGATCAGGCCGTGGCCCGGCGAGTGGATGCCAGTGATGTCGTGCAGGATGTGCTGCTGGAAGCCTCGCAGCGATTGTCGGATTACATCCGCAGTCCATCCATGCCCTTTCATCTGTGGCTGCGCCAGCTGGCCAAGGATCGCATCATCGACATGCATCGCAGGCATCGCGCGGCCAAAAGACGTTCCGTTGATCGCGAGCAGAATATCAGCAGCTTTGCGTCGGATGAGCAGTCCGCGGCCGACCTCACCGCGTTGCTGCGCGATGCAGAACTGACGCCAGCGGCGTCGGCCTTACGCAAGGAAATGGAAGAACGCTTCGTCCTGGCACTGGACCAGCTGGAAGAAAGCGACCGCGAAATCGTCATCATGCGACACTTCGAGCATCTCGGCAACGGTGAAGTTGCCGAGGCTCTGGGCTTGAGTGCTCCGGCCGCAGGCATGCGATACCTGCGCGCGATCCGCAGACTGAGAGAATTGCTGGGGACAGATGATGTGTCGGTCGAAGCGTAGTTAAGAAACAGCGGATGCTGCGGTTCGTTTCCGTGCCGAGGCATTCAACTGGGGCTTAAAAAGGGGGCAGGTACCAATAGTGCGGAGCACCCTCTGGGGCAT
>JBBJME010000191.1:0-13519 GCA_037719765.1 Planctomycetaceae bacterium | reverse complement strand
ACCGCGTGGGCAACGCCCCGCGCGTGGAAATCCTGCCAGCGCGACGCGGCCCGCTGGGCACGCGGTTAAACGAGTCATTGCCAACCGCGTGCGGCATATGCCTTGAGCGTCGCCTTATAAACCTCGACGCGGAACTCGGATTCGATTGCCGTAATATCATTTGATGGGCCGGGAGTGATCCAAACCCCGTTGCAGCTGTTCGGCTTCCGTCAGGCGGCCGGATTGTTTGAGGGCGGTGATGGCTTCTGTGGTGCAGGCGGTGGTGGTGGGTGGGTCGAGTGGTGCGACGAAGGGCATCCAGAGCAGACTGGTGCTGGCGTTGTCGTAGTCATGCACGGCAAGAAGGGCGCGACCGATGACGTATTCCGGGCCGGAGCGCTGACGCTTGTCGAAGTCGCGGACACGCTGCATCCACAGGGTCGTTTCCGAGGCGCGGATGGTTTCCGGATGCAGCAGTCGAAGTCGCCAGAGCTGGGCTTCTGCCAATTCCTGTAACGCGGCTCGGGGGCCCGTTTTTAATGCCTGCAAGACGACTGCTGCTGCGCTTTCGTGCGCTGGATCCTGCAGTATGGCCGACGCTGCGACGAGTTGTCGGAGTAATGACGACGATTTCAGATCTTCCGGCCTGACGGTGACGCGATGCTCCGCCGGCAGGCGTTCGTCCCAGACCAGTGGCAGCGTATTGAGATGCCGCGTGTTGGGATCTTTCTCGTAGATCTTCTCAACGACTTCCGTACATTCCGCAAACTTGCCAGCGGCCCGCAGCGCTTCTGCCAGGGATGCCTGGATCTCTCGCACGACCCATTCGCGCGGTTCTGTCGTTTCCGCGATTTTCAGCGAGGCGATCGCCCGCGACCATTCGTGATTCTCCATCTGCCGAAGCCCTTCATCGAAGGCTGCCGACTTGCCGAACTGAATGGATTCGATCTCCCGCAGCTTGAAGACTTCGACCGTGTTGCCGCCGCGGCGGAAAACAACCGAATGGCCGGCCAGATCTTCAATGACGCCGGGGATGACTTTTGTCCGCTGCGAATTGCCTTCACGCATCACGATCTGATCGGTCGTCGTAAACGGCAGAATCAACGGCGATTCCTGCGCAGATGAGACGGACGACAGGATGAGCATCACGGCCAACAGTCTTATGGAGTGCGGCGACTGGTCGCCGCTTTCTCTTTCTACAGCCGTTTCAGGAGTCTGGATGAAAAACCAACACAGGGCAGGTTTCATTTTCATATGAAGTCGATCCGAATAACGAGATCTCTGGATTGAGCTGAGAGACCGGAAAGAGAAAGCGATGATCATTCATCGCACTCCAAATGTTGCTCATCGGATATCCGCTTTCCGTACGGCATCTCGAAACCTGAATGGAATGTATTCGCGAGTCTGATAGTCGCGCATGTACTGCTGATACTCCGGCGACGACGGCTGACTTTCATCTGGAGCAATCGGATACCGCGACATCGCCCTGAACGGATACGGTTCGGCTGACTGACCGTACACAGTATTCAGATCCGCGTCCTTATCCCAGCCCACATTGTACAGCACAAAGTCGCGTGTCCAGCCGGCAGGCGGTTGCGCCGCGGGCACTGCAAACGACACGGTCAGTTCATCGCCGGGGCCCATCACGACCATACGATCGTCCTGCGATTCCAGCAACGTCGTCGCCGTGCCATAACGCGTGAAGCGCCCCGTCATTTCATTCCAATGTGGTTCAGTCGTGACGGATCCGTAATCGTAACTCTCCGGAGCATGTCCGTTCCGAAACAACGCACTGTCGGCATAAACGCGGCTTGAGAAGCCGCGATAATGCAAATCTGCGGCCTGAAGTTCACACGCCTGCGACACTGTTTCGGCATCGGATTCGTTGACCGTGAAGAATGCCTGATCCCAGTAGAGTTCCATTCCCGATCGAATGCGGATGCGATAATCGTCGGTCAGAAATGCGTCGGACACATCAATCACCATGGCCTTGGTCTTACCGCTCGGGAATCCAATAAACGGCCGCACGGTTTGCCAGTCTCCGTCGGCATTGATAACTTCCAGCGACGGCGGTGCTGGCGGATCAATGGTCGGATTCTGCAGGATCGCCTGGTTCAGCGAAGTGTCCGTCGGAAATACCCAGCCCATCAGAAACAAACGCACATTGTCTGGCTTCGCCCCGGCACTGTCACTGAGTTTTCCAGATCAAATTCCATCGTCCACTCATCCACGACGCCCTGCATAATGCGTCCGGCAAACGGCTGCACATAGTCGCCATCCATCGCTGTCAGACCCGGCAGCAGATCGCGTCCCAGACCGTCACGGGCTGACAACGGCAGGCGTGAATTCTTCACGGTATGAATCCGATGCGCCGCCATTTCCGGTGAGCCCACTTTTTCGTTGGTGAAGATCGAAACATCCTTCGGATGATCCACGGCCACGAGTTTCATTTCATCGAAGTACGCGGCTTCCCACAACTCTTCCGTCAGCTGCAGCACGTACTTTTCATCACGAGGTTTCAGGTGATCACCAGGAATCAGCAGGTATTCCCATTCTCGCGTGGGAGCCATGTCGCCGGTGGCCTGCACAAGTCCGAGCGGAGCAGCCCACAGGCAGTCACTGAAGAATTCGAAACGTTCACCGTTCCATGTGTAGATATAAGGGCACGATCCTTTCAGGATCTGCGGGGCAAGAATACCAAGGCGCGCCCGCAACAGTTTCGTGTCGGTGATATTCTGAGGCACTCCGTCTGTCCAGATCACTCGAATGGTGTCAACTGCTTTGGCACTGCCCAGGCCCAGATGCACACGCGGCAAATCGACGATATGTGCCTGCCATGCCGCACCGGCTCGTACTTCAATCACCGATCCGATCGCGTGCATGTTGACGCGCTGCGACGGAAACTGTTCGTCCTTGCCGACAGCCCGCGCCACAACATCGATCCATTGGTTTTTGTCGCCGCCGTTATTCTGCAGCAGTTGAAGCTTTCCATCGGCAAGCGTGAGGACCAGATCTAAATCACCGTCGTCATCCGGATCGGTCATGGTCACACTTGTCGCTGTCGTTCCGGGTGGCAACAACGAACTCAGATCTTCCGCCTTTCCTTTACCAGTACCTCGCAGCAGCGTCAGGCCCGAGTATCCACTGGCAATGAATTCAGATCGCCCGTCGTTGTCCAGGTCGCCGCGATGGATGGTGTTTGCCGCAGCCTTGCTGACCTCCACGACGCCGGTATCTGAAAAATCTGTGCTGCGTTTTGGAAGCAGGATGGAAACTCCCGACGGTCCGGCGGCGATCAGATCCCAGTTGCCATCGTTGTTACATTCGTCGATCACGAAATCGACGGCATCGGCAGGGAACGGCAAATCTGACTGCCAGCGAAAGCGCCCGTGAAGAATATTTTGCAGCAAGCCAGCTTTTCCGTCGCCCGAAACACCCACAATGTCCATGGCGAGATCGCGGTTCAGGTCGGCGATTGCCAGCGCTACGATTTCATGTTGAGGCAGGCTCACACCGCTGGTCATGGGTTCAAACGCTTCGCCATCATTCACGTTTTTCCAGAGCTCAAGCCCTGCCGACGTGGCAAAGATCAGGTCGAGGTCCCCATCCGCCTCCAGATCCGCAGCGACGACATCGTTGATGCCTGTCACCGTCACGGTCTGCGGCATCGGAATCAGGCTGCGTGTGCCGTCCTCGTTCAACTGATTGCGGAACAACGTGACGCCTGCGTCGCTCCATGCAACCACATCCGCGTCGGTATCGAACCATCGCTGCTGTCCAGCGAAATCCTTGACGATTTTTCGGTCGCCATCGCGATCTCGCAGCAACGCCGGCGATTTGATATCAGACAGCGCACGGTCAAAGTCGCGATCAAGATCGGCCAGCAGAAAATGAGTGAAGGGAATTGCATCAGCGGGAGTTTCCATGCTGACTGACCAGTCCGCCGAGTCCGGCGCGGCGCGCGAGTGAACTCGAACACGTCCCTCTTGGATCACCACCAGATCGTCGTATACGTCGAGGTTCATATCGAGAGCCTGCACGTGTGTTGCGCCGGCCACGTCCGGCAGCCCCGTGCCGACCGAAAATGCCTGCAGGACTGTCGGCTCAACCTTTGTCAGCAGGCTCGCACGTACCTCGGCTGAAAGCGGCAGTGTCGATGCGAGATCGATCGTCAGATATTCCAGCAGGTTCCTGTCGATGCGCCGCAGATCGATTAGCGTGGCCTGTTCCGGTACCAGCAGATTCTTGACCATCATGGCCGAACCCATCTGCGCGCCGGGCTTGACGTCGGGAGTCGCAAGCGTCTTCTGAATCGTTTGAATCAGGTCAATTTTCCGCTGCGCCTTGATCGCAGAATTCAATGGTTCCAGCAGGACGATCGCCTTTTGCAATGTGTCAGGTAAACCGCTCGCGATCTTCTTTGTTTCTGCATTGCGTGAATTCAGTCCCAGCGCCTGCTTTTCCAGCAAGTTGGCCAGCACAGACAGGTTCTCCGGTGCGAGTTCGAGTGTCTTTTGTAACACTTGAATGAGTTCAGGCGAATCGGAATAGTCGCGATGTCCACTCAAGGCCTGCGCCAATGCGAACCAGTACTCCGCTCGTTCCGGAGCCAGCGTCGTTGCTTCGCGCAGATGTCGGAGTCCTACTTCCATGCGAGGCTTTGTCGGCGAATCATCCACAACGGCAAGTTTACCTGCCAACAACGCGGCGATCGCGTTGTCGTGGTTATTCCTGATCAGCCTGACATAGGCGGCGATCGCAGCATCTGCCTTCCTCACCATTTCAGCATACGCCTGCGGATTGACCGACAGCGAAAATGGCGATTCCTTATCCAGCAACGACAGTACTCGCCCGATGGCCAGATTTTTCGCGGTGTCGATATTGCCTGGCAGACGTTCGGAGATTTGACTGAGGACCGATTCTGCCTCAGCCCATTCCTTGTTTTCCAGATGCCCAATACCGCGACTCTGCAGGCTCAGGACTTCGCGAACTTGATCCGCCGATAATCCACTTCCATCTGCTGTCGCCGCAATAGTTTTCACACCCTCTGTCGCGGACTTTTTGCCATGTGAGTTCTTCGGTACCGAGTCTGCTGGAGTACAGCCAGTCACTGAAGCAAGCACTACAACGGAAATGCCTGCCAGCAGTGCCGTAACGAACGGCCGAGTGGAACGTATCATCATGGGCTCAGAATCCATTTCCATTTCCTGATTGACATTGCGGGTCCTCATGTTGCATACGCAGCATAATCCATTCGCACGAAGCAAAAGAACTCCAGCGGCAGTTTTTAGATGCTGAGGGACTCGAAGTATTGGTCCGGAACGCTGGGGAAACGGCAATCGGGGCAATCCATGGCCCCGCAGTTGGCCCCGTATGCCCCGATGATGACCTGAGGACGATCATTGAGGCATGGCCGCTGTTGAGTGAACTCGAACGGCGGACGATTCTTGAGATGGTGTAAGCCTCGAGCGCTGGCTGGAATGCGAATTAATGGAACAGCGGGACAGTTGCTGCAGAATTCACAAGACAATGTAAGCAGATGAAGCGAACGGCAATGCGATCACAAGATTGAAGTCGTTTGGGAGAGCAGATACTTTTCCGCCTGTTATGTACCAGGCTGCGGAGCCGTTCGACTACTATTCGATCACGTAGCAACAGGCGTGGATTCCTTTACCATGCGTCGTACTGACGCCTCCAATGACACTTTGGCGGTCGAAAGCTGTTTGCAGCGTTCGACCAACCAGCCCTTTTGAAGGCGCGGCGAACTACATATGTGCACTTTCGCCAGATTAAGGTGATGACGTGTCAAATCCAAAAAGAGAATGGACATACTTTGACGAGGCGGAAGACGAGTGGACTGAGCCACCAATTACCCGAGATGAACTCGACGCTTTGTTCCACGAGGGCAAGATTAACGACTACACGGAATGCGTGAATGTTCGCACTCTTCATCGCGACCCACTCGCACATATTCCTTGACCGAAACACGTATTCGAATAACTTCGTAGTGACGAAGGCAGGCAAGCAGATTTCAGCGAAGCCGATTGCGTCCGTCAGGGACTTGCATCAGCTGCAGTTCAACATGCTTGGGAATGAACTCGAATCTCTGTTCTTGCCATCTGCTATCGTTATCGTTGAGGGCGAGTCCGATGTCACTTTTTTGAACAAAGTGTTGGAACTCCATCTACCCGGCCCTCGTGTCGCGATTATTTGTGCGCATGGCGAGGGCGAGGTGCGGAGCAAGATTAACTTCTTTCGCGAGGCCTTCGGCGATGTCGCGTCCAGCCTGTATCGCGGACGATTGTTCGTAGTCTTCGATCAGTCAATCAGTACACGTCTCGGAAAGATCGAGGGACAAGGAGTCCTGAGGGACAATATCGTAGTCTTTTCGAAAAACGGGATCGAGCAATATTACCCGTCAGAGCTTGTCGGCGCAGCATTCCACTGCGATGCTGCAGACGTGCCCGGGATGGACCTGGAAAGCGACCCGATTGAATTCAACGGACATCGTCACTCAAAGAGGGCGTTGGCTATGCAAGTCGCCGCTGGGCTAACGACGATGCACGTCCTTGACGATGAAGTGCGAGGATTTGTTGAAAAGATTGCCACGGCATGTAATTGAGAATGTTTCTCTTCAAAACTGACAGCAGATGGAAGCGACATAATTTCAGAGGTCGACTGCCACATTCAGGGGAGGGGGAGCTGTTTTTTAGGAAGGTTCAGGCCGGAAACCACGCGAAGCCGGGCTCGCGAATTTGTGCGTAATTTGACGGGGGGTCTGTTTTTTCCGGGGTTTTATCGTTCAATCGGCGATTTGAACAACCGGACTCGGCAGAATTGCCGGACGGAACGCCCCTCGGCGTAGGTTCTTCCCGGGTGTTTCTTTCCCGGGACCATCGGGATCTAGCATAGTTTGAGACACACTTTCTTTCCCCGAATTCTGATCCAAAACGCGGGGCAGGTTCTGGTGTGAATGTCTGATCGTCTGGGTGGCAGAATGTGTGATTGTCCGGACGGCGAATTGAGTGACGAGCCCTCGGTGACATCGGGACAATAGCAACGGTGGATTCTGGTCGCGAATAGACCGGCGAACGCTCGCCAGTTGTTGGCCGGAACGTGACGCCGCTGAGGAGTGTGACGCATCGATGACACTGCAAACGTTCCTCAGTGTCCATTGTTGGCGGGACCGTGAAACGGCCGGCGTTCTTTCCGTGAATGAGCTACAGATATTTCGATTGAAATAGAATTCTTCGGGGCGAGTCCGTGGCGATGCGATTTTTCCGACGATGCAATGGGATGGTTCGACATGGGCGATATGTCGGATGAACATGTTTCTGCACGGCATGGACGATGCTCGCATTGAGTCGGCCGACACGACTCGCAATCCGCGGCTGAAGGAAAAGGACCGGCTGATGAAGTTTGAAGTTGTGGTCGCCAATCCTCCGTTCAGTCTGGATAAGTGGGGACAGGAAACGGCGTCGGTAGATCCGTTTGAGTAATCGAAAGAGGAGCGCCACCGAAGAGCAACGACGACTATCCTTCTATTCTGCACATGATTGCCGCAGTTCTCTCCACGATGGATCGAAAGCTTGATATTCTGGAGGGGCGGCTTGCTATCTACACGCAGCAAAAGAAGGGTCTGATGCAGCAACGTCTCACCGGTAAAGCCAGTGTCAATGTGGAGTCAGAGAAGGCAAAGGCGTGACGGATGGCGGCGACCAGGACAGTCAACCAATAAAAAACGCCGGCGTTAGTGGCCGGCGTGGCCCGGAGGTAAAACCACCGGGGGTGTTCAGTGAGGAAGTATCGGTCAGATGACAGACAAAATCAAGCCTAAGCTGGTTCGGACTGCCGTCTACATCGACGGATTTAACCTGTATTACGGGTTAAAGGAGAAAAATTGGCGAAAATACTACTGGCTGGACCTTTGGGCTTTTGCCGAAAGCCTCGCGAACGGACGGCAACTCGTTTCCGTCAAGTATTTTACGGCAGATGTGGGCGGCGGCGGTGGGAAAGTCCTTCGGCAGCAGACTTTCCTAAACGCAATTACGGCCCATGTGCCACAAGTTGAGATCATCAACGCCTTCAGCAAATGTCAGATGCCGCAGACTGTAATCAAACCGGACGGGACGGAATTACACCGTCCATCGACATGGAGTTGACTGATGGCAGTCTCAATTTGTGAACCCGCGTGAACCGGAAATTGTCTGAACACACACAGTCAACCATCGAGTACAATCAAGATCCTGCAGAATTGATTCTCCAGAGACAACGACATGACTAAAAACGTGGAACTGGATGTGGCTCAGGCAACATTGAGCGAGCTGGTCGCAGGGCTTACGCCGGACGATGACATCGTGAGTATGAAAGAGCAAAATCCAGTGGCGAAACTGATGGCGACTTCAGCAGTTCGTCCACCTCGTGTTCCCGGGTTAATGAAAGGCAAACTGAACGTTATGGCCGAAGACGACGAACACCTGAAAAACTTCGCAACACTCATGTGAGACATGCAGTATGAAACAAGACATCATTGCAAAGCTTCATAAAGATTTCGAAGCGATTTGCCATCACAATGAAGAAATCGGCAATGAGTTTTGGCTCGCTCGTGAGCTTCAAGGACCGTTACCTTCGGGGGCAGTCATTCTGCGAGCAGCTCCGGTATAACTTTAGCAAGGGCTTTCAGATTGCCTCGGAGCCTGAAGAACCCGCTTAAACCTTTTGCGATCCACATTCTGGCCGTGAGTTTCCGATTCACGCAGCGAATACAAAGACCATCTCCGGATTCAATCAGCATAGCATGACTTCTAAATCACAAAACCCTGACGACAAGCTACTGACGATCGCACAGGCCCGAGCAAAGCTTGCCAAAGCGGTAAGCGATCTGGCGGATGGCATCGATTCTGGGCCGATTACGTTCCGCCTGAAGTCGATCAAGAAACGAGGCGAAAAGTACCCGCTGAAACTGAGCCCCCTTCAACGGGAAAGTCTTCTTCACTGCACTCGTCTCAGGGCCAGACTTAAAAGGAAAATCAAAGAAGCCGATGAAGGAACTCAGGTCATAGGCGTGACAAAGGACGAGCTGGATCACTTGAACGATGAAGTCGGGCAAGTTGCCATGTACGCGGGAAGCCCACACAAGAAGCGACTGTTGGACATCCTTCGGAAAGTCTCAGAACTGTTCGCCGATGATCATGCAGGATTGTTCGACGCCCAGTGAGACCCTGCTTGGGCGGACATTTGCCCAAGAGTATTTTCCCTTGGCCAAAATCCTGTCTCAGCGTCAGAACAAAAAAGTCTCGCAGATTCTGCAAACAGAACCTCGCAGACAGCCATGAGTGGCATCGTGGATGCGCGACAGATTCGATTCAGGAGTTTTCCGATGCGTTTCCACTTTGGTTTCATCGTCACTGTCTGTCTCCTGAATCATTGCGGCTTCGCTCGCGCGGCCGAACCGGATCTGCCGAACCGTTTGATCGGTTACAATGAGCATCGCACGAATCTACCGGGTGGAAGATATGCCAACGTCAGCACAAACCGGGCGATGCTGGTGCAGGCCGATGGAATGCTCCGTCGTCCGCTGGCGGCTGAACTGGCGGACGAGCCTGGCTCGTGGACGCAATTTGCGGGCTGGTCGCCGGACGGCAGGATGGCCATTGTTGGTCGCGGATGGGAGAGCGCCGAAAACGCGCAGTGGGAAGAGGAGCACAAGACGTTTCGCTTCAATTCCGAGAGCTGGCTGTACGACTCATATCTCGTCGATGTGGCAACCGGAACAGCCGAGAACGTCACGGCAGTGGACCGGGTGAGCTTCTCAACACGGGGTTGTTCTACTGGCCGAACGATCCACAGAAACTCGGATTCACGGCGCTCATTGACGGAAATTCAAAACCCTTCCGCATGACTCGGGACGGACGCCACAAGACCGACCTCACGAAGAACTCCAACGGCTTCGCGTATGGATTCAGCAGTTCGCCCGATGGTTCGAGGATCTCATATCACGAGAACTACCAGGTCTATCTGGCCGACGCCGATGGCGCAAATCGCGTTCATGTTCAGACGGGGCATCCGTTTGTCTTCGCTCCGTCATGGTCGCCCGACGGGAAGTGGCTGCTGTTCGTTTCCGGCGAACACTACAACTGCCATCCGCACATTGTCCGGGCTGACGGCACCGGGCTGAAGAAGCTGGCAGACCGAGGTGGCTACCGAGGCGTGATCGAGTTTCTCGATGTGCCCGACTACCACGGCGGCAGCAGTGATGTCCCCGTCTGGTCCGGCGACAGCCAGTCCGTCTTCTACACGGCGAAGATCGGGGAAAACGTCGAGTTGTTTCAGATCAAGCTCGACGGTCCGACCGAGCAGCTTACCAGAACCGACGACGGAACTCTGCACTATCATCCGAAGCCGTCACCCGACGGCAAGTGGATTGTGTATGGCTCAAAGCGCAACGGCGTGCGCAATCTGTTCCTGATGCGGTTGTCCGAGCGACACGAGCAGGCGCTGACGGACCTTCCGACCGGCCACGCCGCGATGCATGCGTACTGGCAACCTTAGGAAGTCGCGTTTACGGCAACAACTACGGCGTGGAAATGACTGCGTCGGCCTCGATCAGGAGCAGGCGAGTGCCGATGTGCTGGATCGGGACACCGAAGCATTGTGAGACGGCGAAGCGGTACTCTTCCAGCTGTGGTCCATAGTGCAGGCGACGGGCTTCGATCCAGCGGCTGCGGTCTCCGGCAAACCGGTCGGTCTTGAAGTCGATAATGTCGGCCGCAACCGGTCGGCCGTTCTGCAACAGTAATACAAGTCGGTCGATTGATCCAAGGACCAGTTCATTCTCATGCAGCAGCGCAAACGTACGTTCGCGTTCAACTTTTGTCGTGGCCTGTCCGGATTCAATCGCGATGCGGAACGCCGCAAACGATTCGACACTGCCAATCGCATTCCGCTGAAACACGCGTCGAGTTTCCGGACGCTGAACAGCGACACGAAATTCGGATAACAAACGATCCACTGCCGCGTCCGGCACGGTCAGCTCCGACGCCCTGCGCCGCAACAAGGATTCTTCCGGCATGGTCGTCGCGTCGTCGAGCCATTCGATACATTCAAACCACGCATGCATCACCGTCCCGCGTGTTTTCGGATCGACGATCGTCCGGACTCCGGCTTCAGCGATATCCGTTGACGCCGGTATTGTTTCACGCCGCGCGATGAGTGACGTCACGGCCGGAAGATACAGCCGCGTTTCATCATGCCGTGAAGGGGCGCGTCGCTTAATGCCTCGTCGCCTTCCGTCTGTCATCGGAGCTAGCCGCACATGCGGCACGACAAGAGATCGTGTCTGCCGTTTTTCTGTCTCGATCGTCGTCATCTTCGACACGGATTCGTACCAGTCCGGATCGCCGGTTTCGTACAGGATGACTGAAGCTTCCGCCTGAGACTGATCGGTCAATGACGCCAGCAGCAGGCCCGCAAATGTTTTTGGTGGCTCCTTGCTGGTGATGGGCTTTGTCAGCAGGTGCATCGCATGCACCGCGCGGGTGAGAGCAACGTAAAACACCGACAGATTATCCGAGATCTGTCTGGCGACGGTGTCCTGAAACGCGGACTGCAATCCAGGCGGCAGCATAGGCCAAAGCGCCTTGTTGCTCCAGACGCAGACGCGGTCCGGCACTTCGCCCGCGCCGGGGCCGGTGAATGCGGCTTCCGGTGCTTTGAAGATCGGCACTTCCAGATCGGGCAGCACAACAACATCAAACTCAAGTCCCTTGCTTTGATGAATTGTCATCACGCGAACCGGCGCAGGTTCTGACTTCTGAAATTTGCTGTTTTCCAGCAGCCGCACAAAGTCACAGGGATTGAGTGATCCCGTCTGATCAAACTGCCATCCCTGCGCCACGATCTGCTGGAGTCGCAGTCGATCGCGAGCCGTACAAATGTCGCGGACAGATTCAGACAGAGTCTGCAATGTTCTGCCGTAACCTTCGTCCATCAGTCGACTTCGCAAATGGGCAGCGACGGCCTCTGCCTGCCCGGCATTCTTCCAGTCGCGCAGCCCGGTGATTGGCCCCAGCGGCGAATTTGCAACGTGATACCGCGATACCAGGCAACCGGGGTGAGACGTCAACTGCAGCAGCGACAGCAGCGCCAGCACTGCCGCACTGTCGGTCGGCGGCGTTCCTCCTTCTTCACTGGCAGGAACTTGGAGTTGTGACAGCTCATGGACAATTCTGGCGACCGCGTTGTTGGTTCGGGTCAGAACGCCGATCGTCGCACCGGGAGTCTGCAGGTGCAGCTCACGAATCTGTTCGGCCACCCAGCGATGCCACGGGCCGCGACGTTCGTCGGCAGTATCACCTTCCATCACCGGCGACGAGCGAAAGCAGACGTAACCAGGCATCGTTTCGTTGGCGGTGGAGTGCTCAGGAAATCGATTGGACCATGCGACGCACGGTGCGTGATAGTCCTCCAGATTTGAATGGCGTGCGATGTGCTGGAAGATCGTGTTGACAGCGTTCATCACGGCCGGAGCTGACCGGCGACTTTTGTCCATCGGTTCATCAACGATTCCCGGCACTGCGTCCGGCACGGCATCCAGAATCTCCGCCACTCCGCCGCGCCAGCCGTAAATTGCCTGCTTGCCGTCGCCGACGCAGAAGAAGCTGTGCTTTTCGTGACGATCCAGATTCTGAGTCAGTCGCTTCAGGATTTTCCATTGATCGGCCGAAGTGTCCTGAAATTCGTCGAGTAACAGATTGCGGATCGAACTGTCCAGGCGGAAGCTCATGCGATCACCACTGGCCGCTTCGACAGATTTTGCCAGCGTACGCGTCACGTCGCCAAAGCCCATCCAGCCGTGATCGGCCCGCAGACGTGAGTATTCCCGATCAAAGCGCGAGATCAGATTGCGAATGGCACGCATCTGCAGCGCCAGGCGGTCGAGCAATTCGGCTTTGGCATGATTGAGCAGCGGGCGGTAGGCTGCGATCAGTTCTTCACTGATCTCTTTGCGGCTGTATGTCGTTTCCCCCGCCAGCACTTTTGCAGCGATGCCGGTCGTTACAAATTCATCCCACTGTTGAGTCTGGAAGCGGTTCGCATCTGCTGCGCGGGCTTTCTGGTAATTCTTGTCCTCCGGCAGCGCGTACGAGTTAAGATTGAGAAGTGCCTGCTGGAATTGTTCGGCTGTCAGACGCGGATATTGTGGCAGTTTATTCCATGCTTCGTCGTCGGTGAGCAGATACAGTTCGTGGAAACTTTTGACAGTTTCATCGATCAGATCGCGGACGCTGCGTTTCGACCGACCTTTTGCCAGCATGTGCATCAGGTTCTGAGCGTCCTCAGGCACCTGCTGCGACAGGACGGCGTCGATGGCCTGTTCGCGGAGTTCGGCATCGGTGTGTTCGTCGATGATGCTCCAGCCCGGCGGCAGTCCGAGTTCCAGTGTGAGACTGCGGGCGACCTGCTGAAAAAAACTGTCCAGCGTGCAGACGCGCAGCCGATGCAGATTCCGTGTCACTTCAGCGAGCAGGGCGCGCGCCCT
>JBBJME010000040.1:0-38288 GCA_037719765.1 Planctomycetaceae bacterium | reverse complement strand
GATCATAAAGTCCCGATAATAGATTCGTGTGGAGCGGCTAACGACATCGGTCCGTAGCGGACAGTCTATACGATCACGTTCTTCCTGAGTAAGTTGCTTTGCCATCGCCGGGACTCCGTTCCCAAAGAATCAGCTTCAACTACTGTTCCTGGCAACACCCGGCATGGCCTTTCTGCAAGACCAGTTTCTACTCTCCCTTACGTATCTTTCGTGCATTTGAGTTTGATGAGCGCCAACTGTACGACGAACAGCACCGGCACCAAAATGAGTAAGAACGTCGATCGCGGAGTATGCCACTTACGAGAGATGGGGCCGTGCTTTCCGTTGGATCCTGGATGTCGGTCGACATAGACATTGTTCAATTCCTCAGGTTACGGGCGATGAGCGAGCTGAGCCCGACTCTGGGCGGAGACCATCTTCCCGCGGTTGGTTACAGAGCATCGGCTGGCCGGGTGTGCGCTTGGCGAGAAATTAGACTCGGCTTCCGACGATGCCGGTCTTGGAGCCGCGCCCGATCAGACTCGCCCTTCATTCGGTTCCTTGAGTGAATCGTCCTGATCTGTGACGTTGATGACTTGGCCGCGACCGCTGCACGCAACGCGGGGGCATGTCTTCGACTGTTGATCCTTTCGGCGGAGACAAACGAATCGCGACCCATCCGGCGTGAAGGATGAGCTCGGACAGACTGTGCGTTGAACTTTTCCAATTCGTGGATTCCTGAACGTGTGGAATCAATGGTGGCGGGACGCATGCGTCTCGCTCTCGGAATACCTGAATGTTCGAAGACTCACGACCATGCACCACAGGAAAAGTGTCCCGAAGAACAGTCGCTGCCAAAGCCCGGTGAGCACTCGGGATTCAACGGACGCGCCGGAGGCGATCAAAAAACCGTACGCTGCGGCACTGGAGATCGCAGTGTAAGGCCAAAGTCCGCGCCATTTTGTCAGGTTTCGAAAGTAATAAGCCATGAGAGCGACACCTGCGATCCCGAACATGAACGCCAATGACGAAATGCGATCGTGCAGTGCGGCATCCGACGATGCGCCACGGTGCGGGCATCCGGGATCGCAGGAGTAAATACCCGCGAAGGAGACACCTATGCCAAAAAGAGTCAAGCACGCCGCTGCCAAAACAGACCCACGGCGTCGTGGACGGAGATTCGCAAGGGACGCACCAAAACTTGCCAGCAACAACCCGGTGGGCACAAAGCCCCCGAAATTCATGAGCGCAGCATGCGAAGTACCGCGCGCACCGAGTTCACTAATGAACTGAGTTACATGGCTATAGTCGGGCCGCACAGCGCCGCAGATGATGACTACAGCGGTAAAAAGCGACGGGCCTGCCACGCCACCCAGACACAGGAATCTCACTTCGACCTCCGCTCTATGTTTTCGCACGCACTCTGACAACCATTCATTCTTTCGATTTGTTGCTGCGCATGCTGGAGGATGTCCGCGGCGTAGTTGAAAAGAGTGAGGTCGGAAATGGGACTGAGAGATCAGACAAAGAGTTCATCGGGTTGTCAAGGACGAGCTTTGTGAGAGCATCAGAAAGTTGCGGCAATTCTTTGAAACCTCGAATTTTTCGGAATCTTTGCTCGGCTCGCACAAGACCGGAGACGCACCAGCGGTGACGCATGAGCGACAGGATCTGATGGTGATGCCAGCCGTACCAATTCCGGACTTCATAGTCGCCCTAAACCAACTTCACTCTTCCCGCGCTGAATGCGATCGTCGATCGCACGGGCTGGCAGCCGTATCTGACGCAGTTGTATGGCTTCTGGCTGGTGGAAGAACTCAACAAAACCATACGCCGCCAGGCGGTGCTGAAGGATGTCGAGACCGACGATCTGATCGTATTCGAACAGGCCGGCCCGTTCTTCCGCGACATCCTGAATCCTCGCTGCGCGACCTTCGCAGTGAAGCCGGTGATCGAGCAGATCATCGCCGGGGAAAAAACGAATCTCACGTTGGCTCAAACGAGGTTCCTCATCCGCCGCGGGCTGCTGAAGTCTGATGGCTCGCTGGCGTTTCCGATTCTGGAGCGGTGGCTGAATGAGTATGCGGATTGATGTGGGTGTGTTTCGGCAGCTGAATGGTTTTCGGGTCACGTTAACTCGACTATTATGATGACCCGAATCAGGACAATTTTCGTTGTCCCTTCACGAGAATTCCTCATGCACAACTGAAGACTCTTGTAGACCATTCAACTTTTTTGCGAGACTGTTTCATGTCCTCACTGGTGATCACTCTGGTTGGGCCGGATCGGCCTGGGCTTGTCGGCAGGGTTTCGGATGTCGTGCGACAGCATTCGGGCAACTGGCTGGAAAGCCGGATGGCGCATCTCGCCGGACAGTTCGCAGGCATCGTTCTGGTCGATGTCGCCGATGAACATGCGGACGCCCTGGCAGCGGCGCTGAATGGACTGACTCAGCAGGGATTGAAACTGATAGTCGAGCGGGATGTCGTACTGTCTTCGTCCTCATCAACGGTCGGCTCACTGGTTTCTCTGAATGTTGTGGGCAGCGATCGTCCCGGCATCGTGCGTGAGGTGACTCAGGTGCTCACAGCAAGTCAGGTGAACGTGGAAGAATTCACGACCCATTGTTCCGCTGCACCGATGTCCGGCGGACGTATCTTCAAAGTGGAAGCTCAGCTGCGCCTGCCTGACAGATTGACTTTGCAGCAACTGCGGAACAAACTGGAAGCCGTCGCCAACGACCTGATGGTGGATATCTCGTTGAAGAGCGAATAGCCGCTATTCGCCGATTACTTTCACAAGGACGCGTTTGTTTCGTCGTCCGTCAAATTCGCCGTAGAAGATTTGTTCCCACGGGCCAAAATCCAGCTGGCCTTTGGTAACGGCGACAACGACTTCGCGACCCATGATCTGCCGTTTCATATGGGCGTCGGCGTTGTCTTCTCCCGTGCGGTTGTGGGCGTAGCGTTGCGGCGATTCGTCAAACGGAGCCAGCAGTTCGAGCCATCTGCCGTAATCTTCGTGCAGGCCGGGCTCATCGTCGTTGATGAAGACGGACGCCGTGATGTGCATCGCATTGACCAGGCACAGGCCCTCCTGAATTCCGCTCTTCCGGACGATGCCTTCAATGGTGGCGGTGATGTTTTCAAATGCCATTCGAGCCGGCAGATTGAAGGTCAAATATTCCGTATGTGATTTCATGTGGCTGTCCATCCGGCCTTGCCCATCGCGTAAATGTAGTCAGCAATCGACTCTCCGTCGACCGGTTGATCGTGAGTGAATTGCGATTCACGTCGCATTCCCACACGCTCCAACAGCCGCCATGAGCGTTCGTTGCGAATATCAGCTGTGGCCATGATCTGCACCATTCCCAATTGTTTGAATCCATACTACAGTGTTGCGCTGACAGCTCGGGTGGCAAATCCCCGGCCAGTGTATCCGGGATTAAAACTGAATCCGATTTCGCCCTGTTGAAGATCCTCGATGTTGAGCGTGTGCTGGAAGATGCCGACAAATACTCCCGGAACTGTTTGATTGACCTGGTCCCGCATAAAGTTTCGCAGGACGCGCGAAGTGTATTGGCTGGAAGTAAGAGAGTCGTCGGCCTTTCTGTCACGGCGTTCGCTCCGCAGCACGTCCGCCAGGTTTGAGTGAATTACCCCGCAACAGGTTCTCGCCGTTCTTGAGAGTACCTACTTGGCTCGCTTGATCCTCAATAACACCCGCTTCGCTGGATAGGCCGGATTCCGCTTTGGTCGAAACAGCGTCGTGCGCTTGAGACGGTGCCGCCGGACTGGCGGCTTTTGCGGCCACAGCCTGCCCTTTCTCTGAAATCCGGTCTACTACAGTTACCGGAATTCCATCTGGAAAAACAATTTCGCGCGCTCGTCCGGCATCGAGATGCCATTTTTCTGAAACGCGATCTTCACCAGCCTGATCACCGAGGAGCGCACCTTCAGCCAACTGTGCTCCCGTCCGTTCAGCCAAAAGTACACTCGCAAATTGATGGTTGCCGTGCCCATGCTGTCCGCCAGGACCAAGGGCTCCGGATCTTTGAGCACCGCTGGATGTTCTGAGAGCACATTTCGCGCGATTTCCTGTGCCTGACTGATCTCGCAGTCGTAGCCGATGCCCACGACAAAGTCCTCGCGGCGATTCACGTTGGTCGTGAAGTTCCTGAGATTACTCTTGTAGACCGTTGAGTTGGGGATTTGCACGACGTTGCCATCAAGGGTCATCAAGATCGTCGTCCGGATATTTAGCTGTTGAATGTATCCCGTGACGCCGGCGATCTCCACCAAGTTGCCGGTCTCAAAAGGTCGCTGCATGCTTAAGAAGATGCTTGCCAGAAAATTCTCGGTGATATCCCGGAAAGCGATACCCAGGGCGAGGCCGACAAGCCCAGTCCCGCCCACGACTGACAACGCCAATTGAGTTAGGCGGGAGACTCTCGGAAGAATGTACACGCCAAGGAGGAATACGAAAACTCCTGATCCCCGAGCGATGACATTTAGAAGAAGCCTCGCTCGGATGCGACGGCGAAGAAATGTCCTCGCAACACGTGTTGCGAGGATACCTCCGCCAAAAGATACGCCGAGGACCAACACTCCGAACGCGAACAAGGGAAGTGAGCGGATGAAGTCGCGCCACAATTCGTTGATTCCGCTGGAGGCAAGACTGAAATCCCATACTGGCGGATCAATCACTTCCATCCGATTGGCCACCGCCACTACGTCTTGTGTGTTGCGGGCGAGATCGCCGGCCCACTTCTTCAGCTCTGCCGAGCTCGCGCGACCGTTTAGGAAAACGACTCCTTCCTTAACATGAACTTGCGGGTCGGTGAACCACTCGGTGGCAACGAGAACGCTCTGAAGACGCTCGCCAATCTCCTCATCATGGGCGAGCGGATTGATATCGACCTTGGCAGGCGCCTGTGTGAGTTCCTGACATCCGCATTGACACGGATACGTATTATTGACGTGGTGTGCTCAGCTGGGGCGTCGCGGCTGGTGGCGGATCGGGTTCGCCTGGAAAATCATAGGCTTCGAAATCTGAGAACAGGTGGTCGCCAAGAAACGCCTCGGCTTGTTCATCCAGCATCGCCAGATACGCAACGGCACTTCCTCGGTAACTGGATTCACCGCCTTCTGAAATCGCGGCTTTCAAAAGTGACTGTGCCGATTTAACGTTTGCTTCTTCCAGTCGAATCATGGCGAGCAGAAACTGTAATTCAGCGCGCTGCCGGCACGATCTCCAGTCCCACACTCAACGTATCGAGATGCTGCATCGGCCAGACCGGGAATGGCGCATTGATGATGATATTTGCGTCTGCCACCATCGGCAACGACAGCAGAGACCCGACGTACGGTTCGGACATGGACATGACCTTATCCAGTTCCTTCAACTGCGATGACCAGGTATCATAAGCCGACGTCAGATCACTGATCGCCAACTGAGTCAAGGCGGTCGGAAATTGCCATTCTGCACGCGTCATCAACTCCGGCTGCCGACGTGCCGGTTCGGCAATCATCGCCAGTGCCTGATGAGCCTCCTCCAGTCGACCTGCTTCCATCATCAACTGTCCACGCATGACGACCCCCACCGGATTCTGACTCACGGAGTCCCGTTCATCGTCCAGCAGTTTCAATGCCGCGAGGCCAAACCCGCCTTTGTCGATTTCTGTCACAAGTTCCACCAACTGATTGACTCGATCTTCTTCTTTTTCAGGCGTGACTTGTTTCTCAAAGTATTCATCCAGACGTTTCTGATTGTCACGAATCATGTCGCGATAATCGCGTCGAATTCCCTGTTGTTCGGAAAGATATGCCTGGATCTCCGGGCTTTCAGAATCCAGATACTTCTCTTCCAGCAGGGGCAGCAGGTGATCGATTGCATCTCCTGCAAGGTCATTCCTGTTTTGCTGACGATAAAGTTTTAATAGTTCGCTCCAGGCCATTTCATCGTCCGGCTCCGTCACCAGAGACTGTCGATAGGCCATGACTGCCTGGAAATACCGCATCCGTTTAAGGCGATCTCCCAGCGACGCACCTCCGACCATTTGTTCCAGTTCACTGAGTCGGCTATAAGCCGATCCCAGCAATCGGCAGGCCCTTGCGTCACTGGATAGTTGATCCAGGACAAGGTTCAAGCGACGAATGGCAAGATGTGAGTTTGCAATTGCGACCTGCAGATGGGAATAGGCTTGCTGCTGCTCCTCTGGTGAGCGCGGCTGAGCAGCAAGTGCTTGAGCTGTATGGAAGTCGATGAGCGTGGAATAATGCATTGCCAGGCGAAGATTTTCATCTGCGAAAGGACGAATGCGGTACACATGTTTCTCATAAAAATTCGGTTCGCGGGCAAATTCCCGCAGCGTCGACGGGGCACTCTCAGCGTTTCGGAAGGCTTGCTCGATCCAATTGGGCGAGTGGAGAGCACGCTCCGTGGCGGAAATTGTCGGGCTGACGCGTTCCAGGATGGCGGCCGATGCCTCAATACTCGTCAGGATCCACTGCTGTGTTTGAGCCAGGTTGAACATGGATCGATAGTCGGGCAGGCCAGGCGGAGCCAACCGTGTCATCGCGTGGGTGATACCAAATTCTGTCAAAGCGTCGTCAGACACTTTCATTTTGCCTTCATCTTCTCTTCGTACTTCTTCAGTTCTGATTGATCCTGTGTCTTGTCTTCAGGAGGTGGCGTCGGCTGAAAAAGTGTCGTCAGCAGGATGGAATGCTTTGCAAAAACAGACTTGGCAAGCTCTGGTTGCGCATCCGCGTCACCGGGCCGACCGAACGGGAGCATGCGACTGTCGACAAAACTCTTTCGTCCATTCCAGATCAGCAGATCGCCCTGCTCCAGGCGTGTGTGAAGAATATTTGCCGCCGGATCAAGTTTCTTAAGCTGTGCCGCAAAGGTATCCATCGTCACGCGTGTGTCGCGATCAAACCCCCATCCCAGCGGTGCAGCGCCCGGCAGTCGGGATGCCACGATACAGAATCCCAGACTCGCCAAGGCCAACACGGTAACGGCACGCCCGCCTCGCGAAAACAGCAGCTCCCTGGAATCCAGGGTGTACTGTTGACTGAATGCGCGACGATACCAGTCCTGAGCGGAAATGCCGGCAACGACCGCTGCCACGATTGCCGCCGGCGGAAGTTCGTGCGCTTTCAACATCGACAGCCCGGTCACTCCGATCAGCGCGAACAGGAATCCCAGATCACGCCGTGTTCGCGCCAGCAACAGCACGACAAATCCCATCAACAAGAGTGCGAGTCCGGCAATTTGAGAATGATCGAACAGTCGAATTGCACTCGGGTTCAACACAGAATAATAATCAACGCGCCCGTCGAAATTGACGGCTGCCGACGGAATGTCCACACGCCGCTGTGCCTGCATTGCGGGATACTCGACGGAGTACATCGTGACCGGCCCAAGGAGTGAGTTACCCGGAAAAGGATTTATTAACAAAGCCAAGACGCTCAAACCAGCTGTCAACCACGGCGAAGGACTTTCCGTTTCGATGCGTGAATCGGACTTTCTGGCCGCGATCCGGTTACTGACAAACACGCCCGCCACGTACATCACCACCACAAATGCCCCGACCCACGCACGTGAATCAAGGTTGCACCACACAACGATCAGCAGCGGTAACTTCCAGTGAAGCCCCGAGGCGATCCCCAGCCGATGCTGATACAGCCATCGCATCGTGATGATCATGCCAAGCATTGTGACAAGTTCCGGCAGTGGTACAAAATCTGACGAACACGCCACAATGGCAAACACAGCGCAGATGGAATTCCACCAGGTCGGAACGCCTCGAATTGAAATATGCGTGAGCAGATATCCGACCAGTCCAGCGATCGCGACCTTCAGCAGTGTGAGTCCTTTCTCACCGCCTGCAGACCAGCAGAGACTGATGGCATGATCGAAGAGCCAACTTACGTTCGGAGAGGGCTTGTCAGCCATCGTCAATGAAAGAACGTCTGTGCGCGGCGGCAGGATTCCATGCGCCCGCATGTAGTCACCCGATCGAATCAGCACGAGTGGCTTCGTGTCATTGATCTGCGTAAAGCCTAACAGCACAGCCAGGCAAATCGCAGCCCAGCGGAGCATAAAGTCGCCGCGAACGGCTTCTTCTTCGACCATTTCCGGCGTCAATGGCTCCTCATCGGGTAACTCGTCCGGCAGATCCCGCTCATCGGAAAACACGCTGTTGGTCGAGACGGCTGCCGCGTCTGGGGAATCTTCTGGCTTTGGGGATTCGGAATCCTGTGAGGCGTCGCCGGACACTCGGAAGTCTCTCATTCTGGGTAATTCAGTCGCTGGAAACCCGCGCGCGGCGGTACCTGATCTGAGGATACGCCGGTCTCCCGGGATTTGTTGGGGCAACTTGACTCACGTACGCCAATGGCAGGCAATCAAATCGGCAACGGCATATTCAGCGCCGATTTCCGCACGCCATTGCGAACTCACATTTTCGGGGTGGAATTTCAGAAACACCCGTGTTTTCGTTCATCTTTCGACTTGGAGTGTGAGGTCATTGTATGTTCGCAGCCCCGCCAGCGTGACAGGGACGTCGGCCCGGGTCGCTCAACGGAAGCACCGATTGCGACAGATCGCTGTCACTGGTCCTGGACGAGAACGTCCTGCACTGTTTCTGGCAAATCATCCTCACGCTTCACCACACGACATGATCATGAACTATGCCCGCGGCAACGGCATCGAAGATGGACTGGGGACCAATGTCAATTGCTTTCACATAAACAATCTGTAAACCCATTTTGTCAGACTGTCACTATGTTGATTTTGTCCATGTTGGTGGCCTTCAGGCTCGCAGAATCCAGCGTAACCCTGTTTGTCAGGAAACCGAACGAAGAATTTTTCGTATACTCTCCTCGACCATGTTTTCAAGGACCCCCGCAACGCGCGAGCAGACCTCCTTTCCCGATCCCTTCGGCCTGTCTGAATCCGGGACTGCAACCGTGGAGACTCCACACCTGTCTGACGATTGACTCAGCGAGGATGTCCTTTCAGACTACGCGCATACGAATCGTCGGCTTCAGGGGTTACGGATTTTTCACAGGAACCGGGCAATGAAGTGTTTCGCTTGTCGGGCAGAAATTCAGGACTATTCCACAGTTTGTCCGAAGTGTGGCGAAGATCCCCGTGCAAATCCCTATGAAGCACCAAACGTCGGACAATCAAGGCCGGTCGGAAATCCCAATGAAGGCGATGCGACTGGCGGCATCATTCCGTACAAGAATCCCAGAGCGCTGATTGCGTATTATCTGGGCATCTTCAGCGGGTTTCCGGTCATCGGATTCTTCCTGGCTGTGCCGGCACTCGTGCTCGGCATCATGGGACTCCGCGATCGCAACAGAAATCCAGCGATCAAGGGCAGCATTCATGCCGGGATTGGTATCGGCTGCGGTGCGATTTTTACGCTGGTGTGGGGCGCTGTCATTATTGGAATCATCATCAGCATGGTGACGAACGGGCGTCGATAAACGATCTATGGCTAAGTCGCGCTCACCGCAGTGTCCGTTTGACCTTGAACGAATCGTTGTTGACACGGACGTGTGTTACATTGAGTACCACGACACACTGGCATCGACGAACACGACCGCTGTGGAGTTGCTCGGGCCGCTGCTGGACAATGCACCCGCTTTGGTGCTGACGTCAAAACAAACCGCCGGACGAGGCAGGAAAGGCAATTCATGGTGGTCGTCGGGCGGGGCACTTACGTTTTCATGGGTCGCCGATGCTGCTCACTTGCCTGTCACCGTCGAACGCCGACCAATGGTCTCACTGGCGGCAGGACTAGCAGTCCGAGATGCTTTGTTGACCATGATGTCTGACTGTCCGTTCGTGCTCAAGTGGCCCAATGATGTACTTATCGGCGACCGCAAACTCTGCGGCATCCTTGTCGAACAGCATTCCGTCGCTCAACGACAGGCCATCATCATCGGCATCGGCGTGAACGTGAACAACTCCCTGTGTGACGCGCCTGCGGAGATTGCCCAGCGAGCCACATCGCTGTTTGACCTGAAAGGACGTTCGTTTGAACTGAGTGCCATCCTGATTGCGATCCTGCAACGACTCAGTTATCGCATTAACCAGTTGATGACTCAACCTCGACTGGCGCTTGCAGAAATGAATCACCACAACGTTCTGACCGGCCGCATTGTGACTCTGCGAACTGGCGATGCCACAATGACCGGCCTGTGCGTCGGCGTCGATGACGAAGGTCAGCTGGTCCTGCAAACTGAACGGCAATTACATCGCTGTGCCAGCGGGATTGTGGTGAAGTGGGAGTAAACCCTTCCTTTCCGCTGAAATTGCAGTGTTTGTGCAACGCGTGTCATGTCGCCATTTCTGAACTCATGTCGCAAGAACACCGGTTCCCATTACAACGCAGCCTGGAAATGTTTGCAGCCTGCAAAAAGTAAGAAAGAGGATTTCTTTCTGCTTCAGCGGCGGCGGTTTGAGACTAATCTTCAATTGCTGTTACTAACTTCAATACGAAGCGGTTGTCTGTACCGCTGGTCGTAGGGTGAAGGGACAACGGTGAGTCCAATTCCGGACAACGCCCATGAGATCGTCCCTGCCGCAACAACGTTGCCGCGAAAAACTGTGCCGAACCGGAAGTGCGATGGTGGAAGTCGCCGTCTGCTTTCCGGTCTTTCTGCTGATTCTGATGGGAATCATCGAATTTGGCCGGGCAATGTCCGTCAATCAGATGCTCAATTCTGCGTCTCGCATCGGCTGCCGGGCAGCGATCCTTGATGGATCCACGAACAGCAGCGTGACAAGTGTCGTGACACAACACGTGACCAGCACGATTGGATGCCAGGCGTCCAGCGTCACGGTGACGATTACTGCGACCTCCAGCGAGACCGGTGCGAACTTGTCGGACGTCTCGGCGGCATCCACGGGAGACATGATCAAACTGAATGTCTCCGTTCCCTTTGCTGACGTCAGCTGGTCGGTCAAGGATTGGATGGGGACATCGACGATCCGTGGCCAGTGTTCGATGCAGCATGAATAGATTGCGTGAGACCCGTACTCCCGGCGTCGTTCGTCTGAGGTGATTTCGAACGCGAAGCTAACCATACTCAATCAGGAAATTTATGTAATGCGTTGCTTAACTCCACGGAATATCAACTGCAGGAATCAGAAGCTGGGTTTCATCCTGTGTCTGACGCTGTTCCTGTCCATCGAAGATTCGACAACCGCCCAGTCAACAGGACGTACGCTCGTACGCGTTGAAGAAGACTGGGTCGCGTTGATCGGGGAGCCGGATCCTGAAACTTCTTCACCCCAGATCATGAATTTTATTTCTCCGATTCAATCGACGGAAGGAATCTTCGGACTGGTTCAGGTCAACCATCGCGGTGCCCCGGAATTTCAGGATGGCGGGCTGCAGGTTCAGGGATGGGTCGGCTCCTGGATGAGTGGATCTCTTGATGCCAGCAGGTATTCGAAGCTTGATCGCAGTACAGACAATCTTCGCTACACCGTGGCGATGGAAAGGGTCAGCAATGGGATCAAATTCCAGCTGCTCAACGGACGCTCAAGAACGTGGGGAAGATTCGCCACAACTCCGGTGTCAGTCGTCGTCACTGTGGATGAACCGTCGCTTGAAGCGTACTCGCCCGCATTTTCAGTAGCCAACACCAATGTGAATGTGGGTGCCCATCGCGTCGAACTGCTCTATCTCACTGCGACGAGATTCAAGTACAGCGATGATGTGACGATTACGGACGATACCGACAGAGTGATCCATCGTTATCAGGTGAATGTTGAGGATATCTCGGTGACAGCGTACGAAGCGAATCCTGGCGACTACAACGTAGAAATCACAGAGTAGCCTTTGATCAAATGCCAGATCATCTCTACGAAGTTTGCAGAACAAATTGAAATTCCCGTGTTCCTGAAATCTCAGCAAGTTTCTTGTGCTGGAGACTAACGATGAAAAATATGAATCCAACTGCCTCGGCACTGTGTCGGCGCGAATGCAAATCAGATCGACGCGGCACAGTCATTGTGCTGACAGCCGCGATGTTAATTGTCGGCTTTGCAATCGCCGCGTTTACGGTCGATTTTGGAATGGTCAATATCACCAAGGGACAGATCCAGAATGCCGCCGATTCAGGAGCACATGCCGCAATGCAGGAGCTGATCAATGGCATTGGCCCTGGCGCGACAGTGACGTCGGAGGTCGCATCGGCAAACGCCGGGGAAAAAGCAAAGAATATGGTGCAGACGTTTCGTTCCGGCGATGTCGCATCGACTCAGCTTTCCGTGACGCGCGACGTTCGATTCGGACGACGTGCCTGGGATCCGATCACCGGTCAGTGGGTGAAGGAATGGGGCGTGACACCGTATAATATGGAGGAAGTCTCGGTGCGGCGAACCAAGGCCGCCGATGCTCCACTGGGTGCAATATTTAGTCGAGTACTGGGCTTCAATTCATTCGATGTGGAAGCCAAATCCGTCGCGTCAGTCGCCCCCGCCATGGGTTTCAGACTTCCAACAGGGTCTAGTTCAACGATTGCCCTGCTTCCCATTGCTCTCGACCTGACGACCTGGAACAACCTCGTGGAGCAAATCCACTCCGGTACTTCACATGGGTTTGGGGATCAGCATCGTCACAATCCCGCCTTTGGAACCGTCACATTGGGTTCCGACGCCATCCCGGAAGTCAACATTTATCCCGAGGCGAACAGCAGCCTGCCACCAGGAAATCGGGGGACAGTGGACATTGGGTCTTCAAACAACAGCACGAACGATCTGAAGAGACAGATGCAATACGGGATCAATGCCAGTGATCTTTCCTGGTTTCCGAACGGCGTCTTAAAGTTTAACAGTCAGGGAGTCTTGTATCTCAACGGTGACACGGGTATCAGCGCAGGGAATGAAGCGGCCCTGCAATCGATTATCGGGCAGGTTCGGGTAATTCCGATTTTCATTACTGTTTCCGGGCCTGGAAACAACGCTGAGTACACCATTGTCAAGTTTGTCGGAGTGCGCGTGATGGCAGTCAAATTGACCGGCGGCCCCACACAAAGATACGTGCGAGTTCAGCCAGCTCCGTATTCAACGCGATTCACGACACGAGGCAATGCTTTGGTGAATGTCGATAGTATCCTCACCCAGCCACTGCTCATCGAGTGAACAGAGCGTATCACATAGCAACGGCGCAATAAGAAAACCTCGTGCGGAGTCTACCGCACTAAAGTGACCACCGACTGCATGAATCCTTACAGCCAGAAGCTCACCAGTTGCACGACGAAGATCGCCACGCCAACAACGCCTTTCGCGAGCATTCCGAGCAGGCGACCAGACATGGCAGCAGTGCCGATTTCGTTACGAAGCGCGGGCACGGTGCCTTTCCAGGCTTCTCCCAGCCAGGCACCGGCGAAAGCACCGATCGCGGCACCCAGAATTGCTCCGATCACACTGCCGACAATGGGAATAGGAACGACGAAAGCCGACAATGCTGCCGATGAAAGACAGACCCATCGAAATTGCCATTGCGCGGCGACTGGCACCTTTCTTAGCAGCTTTGGCAGAACCCATGACGAGTTCCAGGGCCTCGCCCAGTCCAGCAAGCGCAACGCAGATGACAGCAACCATCCATGTTGGGCCATGCCCGAAATCGGACGCGAGCAGGAAGAGGCACAGCAGGCCCGTCATGAGCCAATTGCCCGGAAGCAAAAACAGATTGCTCGTCAATGCAACCGCGTTCAATGCGATCAGCAAACTGACCCACAGCCAATAACTCATTACGGCTGCCCGATCAAAGTCAACAGTTCGCTGGCCTGCTGCCGCACGTCCGGAGCCGGAAACGCCTGTTCAACCTGTGTGATGATGGCAGTCAGTGACGCGCGATTTTCCGGATCGATCTGTGGCCAGAGGTCTGCGACAGCTTTCAGGCAATTGCGGGCAATCTGAGATTCTTCAATCTGATGCCGCGCCTCTGCCTGCTGAACGACATCGGGGGCCGCGTTGTCCTTCGCGGCTGGATCTGGATGGTACTCAAACGGATTCAGCGAAGTTGTCAAAAGCTGAATCATTGTCGGGACACAATCCGCCGAACCGTTCCGTGCCAGACCGATCGCTGCATTTGCCTGCGCCAGGCGATTACCATCCGTCAGCATCACGCGAAGTTGCGCAAGCGAATCCGGCCCACTGACATTCCCCAATGCATAGCCCGCAAGATGTCGGACAACCGGGTCTGAGTCCTGAGCGGAGCGTCGAAGTTGTTCAAGCACAGCGTTGTCAGAAATTGTCGGAGAGGTCAGGGGTAACCTGCGTGCAGACAGTGTCGGAGCCACTGACCCTGCCGCGACGGCCGCAGAGTATCCTGTCGTCTCATCGAAATGTCGTCCCGCAATCGCGGCAACGGACATGAGCGAACTCTTGCGGACTTCAATGTTGCGAGTATCCTTCATGCCCTCAGCCAGCACCGGCAAAGTTTTGTCGTCGGCGTCGAGGGCGGCCAGCGTCTGGCAAGAAATTCTGATGCCGGATGTCTTCGTCTGTGCTTGTTGTGGAAGCCAGTGATTCGCTGAGCAGTTTTGTCAGCGAACACCACGAGCGGATTTTTCGCCAGCGGTTCCTGATCCTTCGGCGGATAGATTTGCTCATTCTGCAACAACTGAGCCAACCCCAGCGCGGCACGCCAGCGACGGTGTTCGTTGCTGCTGCTGAGTTCCGTGGCAAGCTGCTTCCAGTCATTGTCGGAATCTGCCAACTTCCCGAACAGCGCCCACACCACAACGACGGCCATCACGATCAGAGCCGGAATCAAGAACAACTGCACAATGAACCCTGCCGAAGGCGGCGTTACCGGCGGCAGTTCTTCGGGGCGAAATCCAGCGGATTGAGTGGACTCGAGGGTCGGTGGATGCGATTCGGACGCCATTTGCTGTCTCTGAAAATGTTGGCAAGGACGCCATTGTTTTTGCTCGGGGGTAGCCGTCAGGCGTCTGGAAATAAGGCGAAAGGGGGAACTCTCAATAGAAAACACCCAACTCAAGCCTGTGCTTCAAGCAGTAAACCCCGTCGCCGCCACATGATAAGTGCGTCCAGGATGAATTGCAGGTGTTTTCATAAAAACCCCGGCATTCGAGAAACACGCAAACATCGCAAAATGCCTATAAGCTGTCATTGACTCAATCACACTGTGATTCTCTGCAAGTGTTGAGAATTCAGAAACAGACGCCCCTAAGGTATACCAGGTCGATTTGCGAGTGGTTTTGTCTTCTCTATGATCCCTCCGCTTTGCAGTTCAGGTGACCGTCAAAGTCGGCCATTTGTAGTGGGACGATCTGGTACCTGAGCGAGCGGGAAAGCGATTGGGATCAGCAGTTTCTGATCGGCAAGTTGCTGAGTCAATTGAGAAGCCCGATGTTTGGGTTTGACTGGGCTGCGGAAGGCAGTCTGGAATCGCTGGCCGGATTTATCCAATTCCGAATTGAAATTCCCTGGAGACGAACGAAGGATGGCTGAACAGAAGGCGACAAACGTTACATGGCATGCACACAACATAACCCGCGAAGACCGCCAGAAGCTGAACGGACACCGTGGGGCGGTCCTTTGGTTCACCGGTTTGAGCGGCTGTGGCAAAAGCACGATCGCGAACGCAGTGGATCAAATGCTGCACGAGCGGGGTGTGCACACTTTTGTGCTGGATGGCGACAACATCCGCATGGGGCTGAACAAGAATCTTGGTTTTACACCCGAGGATCGGACCGAAAATATCCGCCGCATAGGTGAAGTGGCCAAATTGTTCGCCGATGCTGCGACGATCGTATCGACTGCCTTCATTTCTCCATACAAAGCTGACCGCGATCTGGTTCGAGGCCTGATGCCTGCGGGAGAATTCATCGAGATCATGGTTGAGGCCAGTCTTGAGACCTGCGAATCTCGTGACCCGAAAGGTCTGTACAAGAAGGCACGTGCCGGCGAAATCAAGAATTTCACCGGCATCAGCGCACCATACGAGAAGCCCGAAAAAGCAGAACTGACCCTGGATTCGGACAATAAGGGTATTGAAGAGCTCGCCAGGGAAGTCATTGCCTACCTTACAAATGCCGGAATTCTGCGTTAACAGGACTCTGCTTCTTGATGCGTAGATTCGAGGGCGAACCGGGCGGAGAAGGCTTTGGTTAAGCTTTTGAATCAAGGACCGACAACGCCTGGCGTTGTCCACAGAAGGACAGTCATGCGGCGATCGAAGCAGGATCACCGTGTGTCAATGCTGGAGTCAGCAACCGGGCAACCGCGACAGGATGTCGCCGCCCGACCCTCGGGGATCGACTTTAGATCCCAAAAGAAACGCGGGGCCTTTCAGGAGGAAAGTGCCGCGACCTTCCTCTGTTCTGATAGGATGCTGCGGATGATTTCCGTGAGTGCGATGGTACTGCTTTCTTTTTCTGTATCGCTTGTTGCGATGGACCCGAATTCAACGAACCCGAATAACCTGGAATTATCAGGCGTTGTCGCCGATGCAGGTGACGCATCAACTGGAAAATGGCTGGACTCATTCGAGAACGCGAAAAAGCTGTCGATTGAAAAGAATATCCCGATCATCCTCCACTTTGAAGCCGTGTGGTGCGGAGCGTGCCGCACGATGGATTCTGCGGTGCTGAGTCAACAAGACGTGATCAGGCACCTTGGCAGCACGGTGATTGGCGTCCGCGTCGATGCAGACCGTGACCCGGATCTGATCGCGAAGTACGGCATTTCTTCGCTGCCCACGGAGGTGGTCATCGGATCCGATGGCAAGGAACTCGCGCGGTATGCAGGTAGTGCGACACTTTCAGAGTATACGGCGCGCCTGGACAAATCAGGTGCCAGCAAGGCAACAGGCCAGGACACAAGTTCACCTCAGGAACTGGACGAGAATCTTCGTCGATGTTTGCTCGTCATGCGTGATGGCAAAGTTGTGGGGCTTGGTGGATTCTGTCCGGTCGCCATGATGCGTGATAAGAAGTGGCTGAAGGGCAGTGAAGAATTCGTCGGTTCCTTCGACGGAGTGGATTACTTCTTTCAATCTGCGGTAGAGCGAGAAGTCTTCTTCGCCAGTCCAAAGCAGTTTGTTCCAGGCCTCCACGGCTGTGACCCGGTAGAATTGCAGCGGGGACGACGGGCAGAAACCGGTGCCATTGAACTGGGGGCATTCTACAAAGGCCGCGTCTTCTTTTTCACATCGCAATCTAATCGACGTCTGTTTAAGAGTAATCCTGCATGGTACGCCGAAGGTGTTTCCGCTGACGGAATCCAGAATCCGGAACGATTTCCGTTTCTGAAGTCCATGAACCTGAATTAGCTGGCTCGTCGTCGTGTGGGACCAGTGTGCCTCGCGCACGCTGGCCCACAGTGAACAGTGTTTCCGTGCGACGCCATCAATGTGCATCCGGTGCAATGCAGGAATCGGTTTCCAGGGTCCCGCACGTTCGCTGTTTGTGGACTTCCAAACCCCGTGGTCGGCATGTTAACGCATCTCGACTCACATCAAGGGATGCACCATGCCAGCCTTTTTCACAAATCCGCGTTTGAATCGCCGGCATGTTCTTCGCAGTCCTGGAGTGGCATTGAGCCTGCCAATCTGGGACATCCGGCGTCGAAAGGTGATCACAGTGGTGCAGATACGTGGCTCTCCGGAGCCGATCTTGAAGCAGTTCCCGGTAGTAATTACGCCAACTCGGTTTCGTTTGATCAGGTTGTTTCAGCCTCACAAGTTCGGCGCTTCATTGCCTTAATTTCTGGTTTCGTTCCGTCGCCTGTTTGTGGATGACGTCTTTTGCGTGCAGCAGACGGTCCGGCCAGACGAAAGTCGGGGCGGTTGATGGGTCATAACCCTGCAGGTGACCATCAAGTCGTGTGATGGCTTTCGTGTAGCGCAGTTCGGTATCCCGAAACACTTCGCGACAGAGTGCCGCAAGTTCCGGATCGTAATCGAGCAGTTCTTCGCGGGTATTCACATGATTGTGGTCGTGGTCATCTTCACGATTGTTGTCGAACCATGACTGCACGCCTTCGGCGAAGTATTCGTGGTGATTCACCGACGCATACTTTCCCTTCCACAAGCCAGCACTCATCGCTTTCCGGTACGCGGCTTTCAATCGTGGATCAAAAGCAGGATCCACATTCACGAGCCCGCGCAGATGGATATTATGGGCGAATTCGTGGACCAGAATATTCTCGGTCGAATACGGATCGCCGGGGTAGTTCAGCAGGTTTTCTTCCCCGCACGAACAGTAGGGATCCGTTTCAGATCCACCCATGCCACGAGCCCGCGCGTCCCAGAAGTTCTGTGCGGTGACGCCCACAGCCTGTTTGTTGTCGTCCGACTGTGCTCCCATCCATTTCCATTCTGGTAAATCGGTGGTGAATTCATGTGCTCCGATGATACACATTCTGGAGCCGCTCCGGATCATCGCTTCTCGCACATCCGGTCGTTTCGCCAGCAGCATGTTGACCAGAAAAGCGGCTTCCCTCATTGCGTAATCATTCACGTTCGCGGAGGCCACGATTGGGTATCCGTCGGCGCTGACATACTTTGTGTAACAGACCGGCACTTTCAATTCCGTTGGCGGTGCGGTGATCTGCTGCGAAAAAAGGTTTGGCGCAGGAGCCTCGAAAGCGATGAGGGCAGTGAAACCTATGACGATGCGATGATGAACGAACATGGGCGCGAATTCTGTGGAATTTTGCATTGACTTTACCAATCAAACCATTGAATGGTCACAGTCTCCGGGGTGTCTTCGCTCGATTGTAAATGCAACGATTCGCAACTACCAGAGACTCCGTAGTGTCCTTCATGGTCAGGCAGAAACTGACAATGCGCAACCTCATATAGAAGGACACGGCATTCGGGAAATCACAGGCCAGCCGTGACCGCTCCGTCAAAAACTCTGTCGTCGAATCCCGGTATCTGATATTCTTGCGACGCCAATTCGTTTCCATTCTTTTTTCTAAATGAACCCATGAACAATTCCCACTGCATACTTGTCCAACTGCTGATGTTTGCCGCAATGAGTTCCGCATATCAGTCAGCGGTTGGGCAGGACAATACAGCTCAGCAATTGGAAGTTCCGAACAGCGACCTCTCGCAGACATTTGAGAAACGCAGTCTGCCAGATTGTTTTGGAAAACGCTTTGAACTCAAAGAATTGAATTCCGCACCAATTGTCGTGGTGGCATTTGTCGGCACGGAATGTCCATTAGCAAAACTCTATGGGCCGCGACTTCAGGAACTCTCAAACCGTTACGCAGATCAGGGCGTGCGTTTTATCGGAGTCTGCTCAAACGTTCAGGACTGCCTTACTGAAATCGTTGCTTATCGCAATAAGGCTGGTATCACTTTTCCGATGCTCATCGACAGTCAGCAGGAACTCGCTGACCTGTTGCAGGCGAAGCGGACACCTGAGATTGTGATCCTGAACAACGACAGGACAATTCAGTATCAGGGTCGCATCGACGATCAGTACGGGATCGGCGTGATCCGCGAAAAGCCACAGCAGGAAATGGCTGCACTCGCGATTGATGCGTTGCTCGCGGGAAAATCGCCCGAGGTTGCCGCAACAGACGCAGTCGGCTGCCTGATTGGACGGCACCGCAGGGTCGAACCGCAGGGCGACATCACATACTCGAAACACATTGCCCCGATCTTCAATGCGCGCTGCATGGAATGTCATCGACCGGGTGAGATTGCCCCGTTTACACTCACCAGCTACGCCGACACGGTCGGCTGGGAAGCGACGATCGCCGAAGTTGTGCGCGAAGAACGCATGCCGCCCTGGAACGCAAATCCGGAGTTTGGTCACTTCAAGAACGACGTGCGTCTGTCGGCAGATGAAAAGCAACTCATTCGTGAATGGATCAAGAACGGTTGCCCGGAAGGTGATCCTGCGGACTTGCCGGCACCGCCAGAATTTGTGACAGGCTGGAGAATGCCGCAGCCGGATATGATTATTCCCGTTCGCGACGAAGCATTCACGGTGCCTGCGACGGGAGTCGTGGCATATCAGTATCTGCGAGTCGATCCGAAATTCACCGAAGACAAATACGTCGTTGCTGCTGAAGCGAGACCGGGAAATCCCGCCGTTGTGCATCACATCATCGCGTTCCTGTTGCTGCCGGGGCAGACGGAAGTCACGCTGGGGAAAATGCTGATCGGTTATGCCCCGGGCACATCGCCACTGATCTTCCCTGAAGGAGCGGCGATGAAAGTGCCGGCCGGGACGCAGATCATCTTTGAAATGCACTACACACCCAACGGCACTGAGCAGACTGATCTCAGTAACATCGGACTCAAATTTGTTGACGCATCGAAAGTCGTGAATGAAGTCGTCGGCCTGGAGGCTGTCAATCCAAAACTGCGCATCCCGCCCGGAGTCGCCGCACACCCGGTTGTGTCAAGCGAGAAATTTCGCGAAGACATCACGCTGCTGAGTCTGACACCTCACATGCACCTGCGAGGTAAGTCATTTCGATATGAAGCCGTGTTCCCCGATGGCAAGTCAGAGGTCTTGCTGGATGTTCCTAAGTACGATTTCAACTGGCAGTTGCGATACGAATTCTCGGAGCCACGCCTGATTCCAAAAGGGACCGTGGTGACGTGCTTTGCGGCGTTCGATAACTCAGCCGAAAATCTGAACAACCCGGACCCGACCAAAGAAGTTGGCTGGGGACAACAGAGCTGGGACGAGATGATGATCGGTTTCTTTACCGGCATGAAACCAGTTCAGCCACACACAGAAAAACCGTAATCCGATTGCCCTGGCCGACAACCGCGGAACCAACGCAAATCTACAGCCCGCTGTTTACGGCAGCCGCTTGATGCTGATGTTTCGGAACGCAACAGGATCGTTATGACCTGCGAATCCAAAGAACCCACTGGGGCGATCCTTGCCTGGGTGCGGTGAATTTGCCAAATAGTCAGTGACCTTTGCAAGGTCGGCATTCAGAATGAGATTGCCATTCAGTTCAACCTGGATCGTACTGCCGTTCACTGTGACTTCCTGGAAATTCCAGGTATTCGCCGGACGCAGGAAACCTCGCTTCGCAGCAGCCATGCCGTAAGCGGAACCGTGATACTGACGTGAATCAAGGTTGGCATAGTTCTTGTGTTCAGAATCCAGCACCTGCAGTTCGCACATTGCCGCGTAGGCCGGATCGCCAGTCCCGTCCGTGCGGATGGCCAGCCCATTGTTACCTGATGGCGGAACCGTAAACTCCAGGCGAACCACGAAGTTCGTGAATTCGTCGCAGGTATGAAGGATGCCGCCATGACCGGCTTTGCAGCGAATCGCTCCATCGACCACTTCATAGTTCTCTGCCGCACCCGCCCAGCCAGTCAGATCGGTACCGTTGAATTTCGATTCAAACCCGTCCGCATGACTCTCAGTCAGAATCTGATTCGCTTCTTCTGCAGGAATCTCCCGCAGATGGATGTTGCGCCAGCGGATTTCTCCGCCGTGCGTCTGCAGACAGATCGGGCCTTTCGCGAACAATGGATTCTCGCGATCAAAGTAGTTTTCCATGATCGCATTGTCCACGACGTGTTTGTCGTTCAGCCAGACACTGGTCCTCGCACCGATTTGACGAATGCGGAAACTGTTCCATTCTCCGAACGGCTTGTCGGCGAGTTCAGAGGGATCTTTACCCGCCGCGCCCGGACTGTTGTTCCACAGTCCTCCACTGCCTTTGTTGGCACCGATGCTGAATTTACTTTCTTCTGTCGAGTCCCAGATTTGAACCTGCGGGTTCGCTTTCAGATAAATACCACTGTCTGCCAGCGGCACCGTCTTGTAGTCAATATGCAATTCATAGTCGGTGTACTCACCGTCGGTCACCAGATACGCACCGAAGCCATCATTGACCAGTTCCTCGTTTTCAACGGACCAGTGTTTCTTTGCGTCTTCCGTCCATTCAGCGATTTGCTTCGCACGATTTTCAGGCGTCATCTTCGCCAGATCACGCGGATCGAAATGAGGCATTCCGTGCCACCCTGTCAGATCCTGTCCATTAAAAATGGCCTGAAAACCCTCTGGGACTTCGGCAGCACAACCTACGTCGGGCAAATTTGAAAAAATCACGCACAGAAGTGAGGGAAGCAGAATCGCTTTGAAGAGCATATGTAGGGATCCCGGGCAGGTTGGTAACGGTGGGAGGTTCGCCCAACTGAGTCGAGTGGGCGATTGTTGATCGATAGAGTAGCGAATTTCTCCCGCGTCGAAAACCGAACGGTGCAGAGTTTTCAAACCTTCCGATGCGAACCGCTTCGGTAACCGCAATGCTCCGATGGACACGCGGACTGGAAAAGCAGCGGATATCCCTTTCGGCGGAATTGAGCTCGGCGGTATTGGCTACGGCGGATTTTGCCGAAATGCTATAGGCATGTTTCTGGCTATTCTGTAAAGTGACAGTTTTTGCACCGCGCGTGATGGATTGCGCTCGGAGGTTCTGCATTCTTCCATTGCAGGGAGACATGGATGTCTGTCATACGATTCTTACATGCTGACGCACTTCGACTTGGTTCGCCCATTTCTGGTCTCGCCGACAGTCCCGAATGGCTGCGAAAAACAGCGGGTTCTGCGGTTCGCACGGCCGTAACGAACGTCATTGAGGCATCCATTGCCGGCCGCTGTCACCTGTTGCTGATTGCTGGCAAGTTAACCGAATCCAGCCAGGACCTGGGATTGGCTGTTTCATGGCTTAAAGCTCAGGCCTTCGCCCTTCGCGAACACGGAATTCGCCTGGTACTGGCAGGCCATCCGGAATCTGATCACGCTGCCCTGCGTCATTTAGACGCCATTCTGATGGCCCCTGGGCAACGCCTTGATGTCTGGTTCGATGGTGCAGAACGAATCGAGTGCAATGTGTCGCCGTCATCGATTCCGGGTCGCACAGGCGCACTGGGCATCGAAGTCGGCACGGAGTCCGGTCGTCGTCCTCAAGCCGATCTGGCGTATGTTGCGGTGCCTTCGCTGATGCCGTCTTCAACTTCCGATTCCATCGACGGAGTTGCCTCATCGCATGACCGCCTGCTGCGAATTTCCGCCGGTTGTCCGCAGTCAATCGGCCCTGGAGAACGCGGTACTTTTGGCTGCCAACTGGTCGATGTGGACCTGTCGCGACAGTTACTCACAGCTCGAGCCTGCGTTACGGATGTGATTCGATTCGCTCAGGAGCTGGTTTCATGCCGACAGGGAATGCCGGCATCTCAACTGGGCGAACTTCTTCGTGAACGCAGCCGAACTTTGTCGACGAATGGCCGATGCACGATGGTTGTGGAATGGGTGATCGACGGACAACTTTCACTCTCGGGAGCGCTGACGGAACCACTGAGCGAGTATGACCTGTTGAAGGATCTTCGCAGCAGTCTGCACGCGGGTCATTCGGGAGCCTGGCCGCATCGAATTCGATTTTCCGATAACAGCACGGTCGATGCAAGTCGGCATCCTTCGATGGCTGCGAAAGAATTTGCGGCCGTTGTCCGCGAGCGAATTTTGAAATTCAGCCATCGGGACCGATTGATCGAAAATAGTTTCGTGGGAATCCCGTTGGGCGCGGGGAGCGAAGCGGCGGTCGGTCTGGATCTGTTACGGCGAGTGGCCTGATCCGTGCTTTTAATGCGGATCGTTCGCAGTATGAGATGGCGAAGCAAAAAACAAAGCACCTGATTTCAACTAAGGATGGCAGCGATGCAACTCACGGATGTTCGAATTGATCGATTTGGTTCGCTCTGTAATGTTTCGGTCGAAAATCTGTCGCACCGCGTGACTGTGTTCTGGGGACCGAATGGTGCCGGGAAATCGACCTTTGTCAAATTTCTTCGCGGCCTGCTGTTCGGCTACCGTTGCAACACACCGTGGATGCAGACCGAGTTTCGTGCGGAATCCGGCCACGCGCGAATTCAAACAGCAGGCGGGCCTCGCACTCTGCGGCGGTCCTGGTCGGGAAATGCGACCGAACAGTTCACCATGACCGACGAATTCGATCGGTTTTCAGCTTCCGGCCACGGAAATTCACTGCCAGCGTGGGTGACGGAGGACGTCTTCCGTGAAGTCTTCACGGTCGGTTATGAAGAAGCGGAACGCTTCGAACTTCTCACCCGACTTTGCATGGAATCCGGCATGGGGTTCAGCGACAATGATCCGGAGCTTCGTCAAGCGGAAGCTGCGTTGATTCAGACGATTCGCGATCGTGATGGCAGCGGAGTTCAGGGAGGCATCGTCCATCGCATCTCCGATATCCGTCGCCGTCAGGTTGATTTGCAGGGAGAAATCGCAGCGCTGCGACGCCCTGCCGCTGACTTGCCGGGGCGGATCGAACAGTTCATTCGCGAGATCGATGTGGCATCTGCGAGTATCGAGAGCATTGACGCACGCAGTCGCGAGATTGATGCCGAGATCCTGAGGCTGGAACAGGTGCTTGTGGAACTCCGCCGTCGAAACGTACTGCCATTGAACCGACCGGCGATCGAAGGCGAGATTCGCACGGTCACTGCCCGGCTGGAACGTTGGCGAGAAATTCGAGGGCTCATTTCGCGTGAATGCGAAACACGCCACGCGATTGTGGATTCCGCAATACAGCCGGGGGAATCGGCAAAATCCATCCGCGCGTTGTCTCTCGACTCGAAGAACGTACACAGGCTCTGACTGAGCGGCAGGCGGGATCGAGCCATTCCGAATCCACAAGCAAAGGCGATGCCGAGGTGCTCCGCCAGTTGCGCGGCGAAATCGCGGCCCTGTGTGCTTATTTCGGTCGGTATGAACGAGCAACCGCTCAACATGTCGAATCGCTCCAGGTGACACTTGCCGACCGCATCCAATCGGGCGGCTGCTGAAATGGAATGTGCTCTCGAAGCTCAGATCGCAACCCTGCGATCGGAACTCGTGCGGAAAACGTCCTTGCCGAAGGGGCAATTCCGAAGAACGAAATGGCTTGTCGTTTCTCGGGGCATCAGGAATTGTCCGGCCCGGAAACTCAGAACTTGTCAGGATACCGGACAGTCGCAGAAGTGGAGGCTCATCTGGCACGTCTGCGAGCCGAGTGGGGGCGTTTGGTTGCCGAACGCTGTGGAACGGAGGATTCGCGAAGGAACACTCGCATTCTGCTGGAACGCCTGCGTCAGGAATTGGCTGGCACCGCCACGCTCGAACAGCTGGATGCGCTGCGTTCTCAAATCTCCCAGTTGGATTCAGAAATTGTGTTGCTTGAAGTCCATCGCCGTCAGCTGGACCTTACGGAAGAGAGTCTGAGGGAAGTGATCACACGCCTGAAGGGTCGCAGTCATTCCAAACTTCTTGAATTGGCCTCTCACTATGTTCAGCGTCTGACCGATGGTGAGTGCCGCAGTGTCTCAGCCGCTTTGCCGGATCGTATTCTGGTTCAGACGTCTCACATGGGTGAGGATCTGACGCCGTCACAACTGAGCCGTGGCACTCGCGATCAGGTCGGTTTAGCTCTGCGATTGGCATTGATTCAGGTTCGATCTGAAACTCAGGGACATGTGCCATTGATTCTGGATGACGTATTTGTGACATCGGACGATGCACGCGCCAATGCCGCGGTGACGTTGCTGACTGAGATGGCTCAACAGGGGCATCAGATCGTATTCTTCACGTGCCAGAAAGATGTGCGGGACCTGTTCGTACGCTTCAATGCGGACGTGCGTGCGTTTGATCATCGCGCCGAACAGCCAAAACCGACTCCCGTTGTGCTGCCACCCGCGGCGTCACAGCCGAACCTGCATGCGTATGTCGAGCCTGTGATGGAAGTCAGCCCGATCGTGATCCCGCAGACCCTGCAGCCGCCGGTTGAAGCGGCAATCCCTCCGACGGGCACGAACTGGTTGTTCTATCTGGAAGTCGATCACGGCGTGGAAGACCTTGCCGGAATCACGCTGGGTGAACTGGAAGCGCTGCGAACATCCGGCATCCTGACAATCGATGATCTGTTGAATCGAACGGTTCCGCAACTTCAGGAAACGACTCGCCTGAAAGGTTTCCAGTTGTCGGTCGACCGCCTGCACGCCTTGCGAGGCCAGGCGGAATTGACCACGCGTGTGCCGATGCTGCGTCGCAGTGATGCGGCGTTGTTGTACGCCTCGGGAATTCACAGCGTCGAAGAACTCAGCCGCCTGCGACCGGAAACAGTGTTTGATCGAGTGTCAGAATTTCAACGGTCAGAGTCGGGCAGTCGTTACCGTCGCGGAGGACGCCTGATCGATCGTCAACAGGCAATCAATTGGGCGCGATTCGGTCAAGTAACCCGTTCGCTCGATGAAGCCCGTCACAATCGTTCGCGTTTTTCGGTTCGGTCAACGCCGCGCACAGCGACCGTCGCATCGCATGCTGCGTCGGTGGGTGCAACGGCCGCGATGTCACGTGTGGTGCATGGTCACCCAAACTCTGGTGGACCGCGAACCAGTCGCCGTCGTCGCCTCATCAGTGCCGACGCCGATGTCGAAGAACGCCGTGCCCGCCGCCTGGCTCGTCGCAGCCGTCAGGCATCACGGCTCAGAACAGACACGATTGAAGCTGAAGGTGACGAAAATGAGGTCGCCGATCGATCCGGTGGCCTGCGATTCTTTCTGAATCGAACCAGCAAGATCGAAAAAGCACCGTCGATCGGACCGCGCACAGCTCAGATGCTGGAGGCAATCGGCATTCGAACGGTAGAAGACCTGTTGAACATGCCGGCAGAACGAATTTCTGAAAAGCTGTGCCATCGACGTTTGACGCCGCAAGTGATTCAGCAGTGGCAGCATCAGTCGCGGATGTTGTGTCAGGTTCCGGAACTGCGTGGCCACGATGCTCAGATTCTGGTGGCGTGCGGGATCACGACTCCGGAAGGCCTGGCCGGACAGAACCCGCAAAGTCTGTTGGCGGTCGTTGAACCGTTCTCAAACTCGAAGGAAGGCGAACGAATTCTTCGCAATGGAAGAAAGCCGGATCTTGCGGAAGTCATTGAATGGGTTCAATGGGCAGCGAACGCTCGTGCATTCAAAGCCGCGTAGTTCCTGTAATCGCACAATGCGGCATCGGCCATCCGTGGCCTTAGCCGCAACCCGCATCCATGCGAAGGGGTCTCAGAAGAATCTGCGACGGCGGACGTTAGTCAAATCATTCCTGAGTGTCAAAACAAACAGAATATGTTTTTTATGAATTCGATGGCGGATCACCAGTCGGAATCAAACCGCGTTCGTTACCGAACGCCGGCCTGGTTCCTGCCTGTTGTGATCGTCGGAATGGTCAGTATCGCTGGCTGCCTGAATCCCCAGTTCACTCGATACCCTACCTGGTACAGTCAATTGCCGGCGGCTGAAAACGCCGCCTACAGTCGGCAGGATCCGTTTCCTGACCCGGACATTGGTCCGTCAACGGATTCTTCTCCGCGCGGCTATGAACGCCCGCGCAGCACTGCCCGCCAGGCCGCTGAACAACGCCTGCTGCAAGGTCTTCCCGTCGGCCCCGAAAGCGTGCCACCCGGTATACCGCAGGGCAGCAGGAATAACGACCAGGCGGTTTACTAATCGGTCCGCAGGAGTTAGTGTGGTGCCCTGCGAACAATACACGAGCGGTGACCGGGCAGCGATCCAACCGATCTGTCTGATCGGTGCCATCCGTCAGATTTCACAGGCGGCATGACCTTATGACACGACAACAAACATCCCGGTTCAGGATGTCAACTTCATGGCGGATTACCGCAGTGCTGGTACTTTGTGCCGCAGCATCTCGGGGCGAAGACGCTGCACGTCCGCTCGTCGTGCTGACACCCGAAGCCGCCGCGATTCATTCCGCCGGGATGTTGTTTGACGGACACAACGACCTGCCCTGGGAAATTCGTGAGAAAGGAAACTCATCGTTTGAAACGCTCGATATTTCCAAACCACAGCCCACTCTGCACACGGACATACCACGATTGCGACAAGGTGGCCTGAAGGCACAATTCTGGTCAGTGTTTGTCCCGGCGGAACACGATAAGACCGGTGACGCTCTGCTGCAGACGCTGCATCAGATTTCGATCGTGAAAGCCATGCTGCAGCGGTATCCGAAGACATTTGAATCTGCTTCCACGGCGGATGACATCGAACGCATCATCAGGTCCGGGAAAGTCGCATCGATGATGGGCGTCGAAGGTGGCTACAGCATTGAAGACGAACTCAGCAACCTGCAGCGACTCTACGATGAAGGCTGTCGATATATGACGCTCACGCATTCCAAATCGCTGAAGTGGGCGGATTCGGCGACTGACGAACCAGTCAGTCATGGCTTGTCAGAATTCGGCAAAGACGTTGTGCTGGAAATGAATCGGTTGGGGATGCTGGTCGATCTGTCGCACGTTTCACCAGACACGATGAAAGCGGCTCTTGCCACGACGAGGGCTCCGGTCATTTTTTCGCACTCCAGCACGAGCCATCTGTGATCATCCTCGCAACGTTCCGGACGATGTCCTGCCGTTGGTTGCAGAAAACGGCGGCGTGGTGATGGTGAATTTCTTTTCGGCATTCATCGTGCCGACCGCGCGATTGAAACTAGACAAGGAAGCTCGCGGAAATCTGCACGATGTCGTGGATCATATTGATCACCTCGTGAAAGTTGCCGGGATCGATCACGTGGGCATCGGTTCCGACTATGATGGTGTGCCGAGACTTCCCGAGCAACTGGAGAGCGTCGCGTCGTATCCGTTGATCACTCAGGAACTCCTGAATCGAGGCTACGACAAAGAATCGATCCACAAAATTCTGGGCGGGAACGTGATGCGCGTCCTGCGCGAAGCTGAAGTCGTTGCGAATTCGATGAAGCAGGAGTAACAAGAATCGGTGGCCGCAGTCGCATTGATCGATGTCGCATCCGTTCCCCCGGGCAGCAGTGCAGAAGTCGTCGCGGATGGCAGAATCTTTGCCGTCTTCAATGTCGATGGCACGATTCATGTGCTCGACGGCATCTGTCCGCATGCCGGCGGCCCGCTGGGTAAAGGTCTGCTGCGCGGTCACATTGTCACCTGCCCCTGGCACGGCTGGCAGTTCGACGTCAGTACTGGACAGCACTGCCTCAACCAACGCATCTGCCAGACTCAGTACGAAGCGAGAATCGAAGACGGAAAAGTCGTTGCTGAAATCGGGTGATATGTTGGCGGGGAAAAGTCGGCGGCGAACAGAGCCCATCCCAGGGTTGTCGGCTTCGTGGGCTATTCAAGTTCCCAGTTCTCAACTTTCAGACACGGAATGTCGGAGAGATCGCTGTCGGTTGTGACAACCGTGCAGTTGCCAAGTGACAACGCAGTCGCGGCAAGCATGACATCAATGACCTGCATCTGACGACCGCGTCGCCTCAACTCCGCCGAAGTCCGACCATAGACTTCAGACGCAGACCGATCAAACGGCCAACAACGAATCAGTCTCAAACCACGGTACAAGCGGAGTATATTTGCATTCCGCGAGGAACTCATTTCCAACCCGAATAAGAGTTCTGCAACAACAGGTTCACAAGTACCGATACGACACCCCTGTCGCCGGACTATTTCAAGTTTCGCGATAAAGGGTGGTCGGTTATTGATCAATGAAGTGACTGCGTTCGAATCTAAAAGATACCGCTTCACTCCCATTGCTTTGCCAATTTGTCAGAGTATTCGATGAAGTGTTCCATTTCCCACTGCTTTCGGACGAGCCTGTCAGCCTCCATGTCAGCGAGTTCCTGATCCGTGAAGATGAAGGGCTCCAAGGCGTTGACGGCCTTGATCCATGCTTCAATACCTTCCGGCGAATCGTCCCAGTCCGACTCATCGATTCCGATTTCTTCGGTCGCCGGAGTCAGTTCTACGACGACCTCTGTGCCGTCGGCCATGTCATCTGGCGCAGGAATTTCGATGCGGCGATGGTGGACTACAGTGCGTATGATTGTCATACATTGTCTCCTGAAGGAATCGTACTCATTGTAGGATACTCATCTCGGTAAGTCACAGCGGCATTTTCTTTGAAAACAAGAGCCGCGATGCTGTGGATCAGCGTGATTCCGCTCAGCAGAAGGCGTTACCCGGAATCCTGCTCACGGCGGTATCATTGGGGGTGAGCGATTGATTGGTGATATCAGAAGAGTATGGATTGTTGGCGGACATGCAGCCCGTGTCAGGAGACTGATTGTTGGAGACAGCACTTGGACGGATGTTCCATGAATGCGAACAACTGCGTTCACTTGGAGGCGGGAGACGTTTCACCATTGTCAGGAACCGTGCTTCCGTCGCTCGGGTGCATCGCCTTGTTCGTCCTCTTCGGCTGCCATATTGGACGCCCTGAGGAAGCTAGCCGTTGAGCGGCATCTTCTGCGATGGCAGAAATATCGCCACCAAAACGATCAGATATCTCGCGACGTACTCGATGAATTTCTTCGATCGGGGATTCAGTTCTCGGTTTCTGTATCATCGCCCAGGAGTTCCTCGGGAGTGCAGATCATCGGGATTGGAATGTTCATGTCCGCCAGGACCTGATGAATTCGAGGCAGAATCCTCGCATTCGCGATATGCCTGCAACCGTTCAGACGCAAGCGTGGGATCGCCAGCGGCAGCCTCGTCAATCACGTACTGGGACACGACAAGCTCATACTTTGTTCGCTCGTTGTTCCACCACCGGTGCGTTAGCAGCTGATGAGCGGCCATCACAATTTCCGAACTGGGGCGCTGGCGCAAATAACTGACGATAGACGTTTCAATGTAGACCGTTGCCATCGCTTCAGGATCTCAGGACGAACGACCGCCGTAACCGGACGGCGGGAAACAAGTATCAATGTCAAAACGCTCACTACCGCCGTTCCGGTTCGCGGAATTGTTCTGCCGCGTCAGTGGTGCATGGCACTTTGAAATGATACCCACTTGCCTGCACGTTGCTCTAACCAATCCTTTGCACGTGCTGACGCGTATTTGTAGTAGTTTTCTGACACAGAAAAGAGATCGTTGCCGTTCCACGAGCCTTCGACGTATGCAAATGTGGTTTCATGGCTGGTGGGATCTGTTCGGCGAATCACTTCTGCAGAATCTGTCAAAACGACTTCCCAAATCGGCCCAAGCGAAGCTGCCAGTTCTGCGGAATGCGGTTCGTTTAAAATGTACCCCTCGGGCTCGCCACCTTCCGGATAGTATTCGGGTTCAGAAGCGGTCAGATCCCATTCGTGCCAAGGCACTCTAGCAATGTGCGTTTTTTCAACTGGGCGGAATGTGATTCCGCGGAACCCCGCATTCTCCATTTCTTGTTTCATTTCATCGGTGACAATGATGTCGCCACGTCCAGGAAATGTGATTGGTGGTACAAACGGCCCTGTTCGTTCAAGTTGGATCGGGCCATCTTCGCCTCCCTTTCTGCCCAGATGCGAGCTCATTCCGTGAATCAGAATGCTGCCGTAGTCGCCCCACGGGGCATCGGGCCACACGGGGCATCGGGGCCATCCAAGATGTAGATAGCATCGGTTTTATCCGATTCGTGTTCGCTGAGCGAAGTGGTCATTGGTTTTGAGGATATGACAATTGGCGGTTCATTCGAGCAACCGAAAACTAGAGCGATGAATGCAATAGGGAGACTGCTTCGCATGACGGCAGAACTTTCATTGGTGCCGGTCAGCGGCCTATATTCAGTCAAGATCGTCCGGATGAAGCATGTTATCAAGGGAAATTTGGCATGCCAAGGCGCCCGGGTCTCGATAGTAGACGAGAGATTGGCGGGCCAGTTTCTCTCGGAAGCGGAGCCTCAGTTTTTATGGCTCGCTGTGCGAGCCGGGCGGATTCTCGATACGCACTAATGATTCAACAGAAACTCACTGCTGTTCAGGAGTGCCCAGAAGATGTCGGCCATTGCGGATTTTGCATCTCCGGTGGTGCCGCCGTCGGTGATGAATTTGCCGAATGTCGCTCGTTCGGAATCCGTTGGTTGACGGCTGAGGGCAGCGACGAACAGTGTGTCGAGTTTTTCGTCATCGGTCATCAGGGGAAAATCGGCAACGGCACGCAGGGTCTGACTTTTATCGAGTGTCGTTGCGTTTTCGATAAATTCTCCGTTCATCATCGCGAGCGCCTGAAGGATGGTTGTTTCTTTCATCAGCGGTGATTCAGTTTCGTCGCGAAACAGTTCCAGAAATCGTCCGCGCGGCGTATCCCCGTCGATCACAAACGGGTTGTCCGTGCGGTAGGGCTGATAGTATCCCACGGCTTCGGCCAGGCTGTCGAAAAACTGTTCGGGCGTCAGGCCTCGCAGCGCGGTGCGGGCAAATTGCGTCGGATCGGACTGACTTGCATGCGTCTGGCGACTCGTGGTTTGATAGACACGGGTGGACGTAATCGTGCGGACCAGGAACTTCAGATCGTAATTGTGAGCGACAAACTGTTCGGACAGTAAATTCAACACGTCCGAATGCGACGGCGGATTACTGTCAGAAAAGTCATCGACAGGTTGCACGATGCCCTGCCCCAAAAACTGCGCCCACAGACGATTGACGGCCATCTTTGCAAACCATGGATTGTCACGTGCAGTCAGCCAGTCAGCCAGGATCTTGCGAGGCTGTGCGTCATCCTTCCATTCTGGTTCGACACCGTTCAGAAACTTCGCGGTGACGATGTCACCGGTCGAAGGCACTCGAATGGAATGCACCTCGCTGTTCTCGCGCACCTTCATCATCGCGGGATTGTCAGGATCGGCATTGTCAGGCGGCTGAAACCCGGAATAGAACGCCGCCATATTCCAGAACTGATCACGCTTCCATTTGTCGAACGGATGATCGTGGCATTGAGCACAATCCAGCCGCACGCCAAGGAAGGCACGGGATGTGCCAGTGGCAAGATTCTCCGGCTGTAACTGGCGGACAATAAAGAAAGCACTGGGAGAATTTGCAGACTGCAGCAGGCCGGGTTGATTATTTCCAAAGTCAATCGGAGTCGTGATCAGCTCGCGCACGATCTGGTCGTACGGTGTGTCCGCAGAAAAATGTTTCCACAACCAGGCTTCGAATCCAGGCACCAGGGCGCGCGTGCCTGGTTCGTTGAACGCCTGAGGAATCAAGGCGTTGCGCCAGATGATCGTGAAGTGACGTACGAACGCCGGGCCGTCCAGCAGTTGTTCGACCAATTCGCTGCGTTTGGTGGCGGACCCGCTGGAAAGAAACTCCCGAGTTTCTGATGCGGCCGGGATTCGCCCGGCAAGATCGAGATACAGCCGCCGGACGAATTCTTCATCCGTCGCAGCGGGCGCAGGTTCGACGTGGTTGCTTGTCCAGGCCGCTGAAAACAGCCGATCGATTTCGCCGGCCGTCTCCGCGGCGGATTTTGGAATATCGCGGGCATTGTCAGTTTCCTGGGCCAACAAGCCAGCAGTCAGCGCAATCCAGATTGCCAAAATCAATTGTATTTTCACGGCGGGCTCCACACACGGCGGCAGATTGGCATAAAGTTCACACGTTTTGCAAACATTTGGCGTACGCAGAATACCCGTTTCGATTCCGGTTCGCATCCGGAAGAAGTGAGCCGAGACGCAGATTTGTCTGTTGAAGTTGGTGAATCTGGATTCAAACGTGTTTTTCGGACCATACTTGTTGTGACGCTGTCTCCTGATCCTGTCGCCAACCGACTCACAATGGCCATCAACGAGCTGGACATTGGTGGTGCTGAGCGGGCGTTCGTCAGGATTGCCATCGGACTGAAATCGCTGGGCTGGATCGTTCGTGTGATCAGTCTGCGCGATGCCGGGCCGCTGGCGGAACCTTTGCTGGAGGCAGGAATCTCTGTTGAGGCACTGCATTGCGTCGGTGCCGCTGATTTTCGCGCAGTCCGTCGTCTGCAGCTGGCGTTGCAGAAGAATCCGCCCTCGGTGCTGCTCACGTTTCTGCATCAGGCCAACATCGTGGGACGTCTGGCGGCGAAACGCAGTGGTGTCAAGACCGTTGTCTGCGGCGTGCGCGTGGCCGATCGTCGCTGGGCGATGCGTATCCCGGAATGGCTCACGAAGCGGCATGTCACGCACTACGTTGCCGTCAGTCGCACGGTTGCGCAGGTTCATCGCGACTTGTGTGGTATCGCGCCGAAATGTGTTGATACCATTTACAATGGTGTGGATCTTGAAATGATTGATGCTGCCGTTCCCGTTTCGCGAAATGCATTGCACTGCCATGACGATGATCAGGTGATACTTTGTGTTGGAGACTAAGTCCGCAAAAAGCTCCGCTGGATGTCGTCGAAGCATTTGATGAACTGCGTCGGCTGGATCCGACCGGGCATGTGCATCGAAAACTGGTGTTTGTTGGTGATGGACCATTGCTGCCAGCGGTCGAGAAACTGATCCGGAAGCGACGACTTGAGGATCATGTGCATCTCCTCGGCTGGCGTTCGGATGTGGCGTCGGTCATGAAAGCGGCGACCGTGCTCGTGCTGGCGTCAAAATGGGAAGGCCTGCCGAACGTCATTCTGGAGTCCCAGGCGGCGGGACTGCCGGTTGTCGCGTCCGCAGTAGATGGTTGCCTGGAAGTCATCGACGAAGGTCGGACAGGGCGACTGTTCCCACCGGGCGACACGCAGCGTCTGGCTCACATTCTGCAGGAACTGCTTGTGTCAAAAACGTCAATCGACGCGCAGCGTGTAACACTGGCCCGTCTGGCAACGAAGCGCGTGCGTTTGCTACCCGTTTTTCGTGGAAAAATGCGTCGGACAATACGACGGACTGCTGCGAAAACTCCAATCCGCCGAATCTGTCCCGACACCGCCGCCCAATCGGTAGATGAAGCGACGTTGATCCGTCAGAATGCGTTGCTGTCGTTCAGCGTTCTCTCGACCGAGATTCTGCGTCTGGCTTTAAAAAGGGGTCAGGAACCAATAGCCAAATGGCTCCAAAGGGTGCTCCGCACTATTGGTTCCTGACCCCTTTTTAAAGCTCGTCGTATTCTTCGCCACGTGGGCGGTATCGGTTATTTCAATCCAGGTTTATTACGTTCAAGGTTCATCACGTTGACAACCGGGGCTCATTACACTGTACTGGCACGCCGATTCCGACCGCAGGCGTTTGACGACGTCGTCGGCCAGGAACATGTCGCTCGTGCATTGACGAATGCGATCAAAGCAGGCAGAGTCGCCCACGCGTACATGTTTACCGGGGCGCGCGGTGTCGGCAAAACATCCACGGCGAGAATTCTGGCCAAGGCCCTGAACTGCCCAAACGCGAAGGACGGCGTGCCATGCAATCACTGCGAAATCTGTGACGGGATCTCTGCAGGCAACGACGTGGATGTGCTGGAAATTGACGGTGCGTCGAATCGCGGGATCGATGATATTCGTTCGCTGCGGGCGAACGTGGGCGTACGTTCGATGCGGACTGAGTACAAAGTCTACATCATCGACGAAGTCCACATGCTCACCAAGGAAGCCTTCAACGCGCTGCTCAAGACACTGGAAGAACCGCCGCCGAATGTCAAGTTCGTGTTCTGCACCACAGAGCCGAACAAAGTCCCGGACACGATTCTGTCCCGTTGTCAGCGATTTGATTTTTCCAGCATCAACGATATCTCGATTGCAGACCGGCTTCGCGAGATTGCCAAAATTGAAGGTTTTGAAGTATCAGAAGACGCGCTGGAACTGGTCGCGCGCCGAGCGCGAGGATCGATGCGCGACAGTCAATCGCTGTTTGATCAGTTGCTGGCCTTCAGTGATGGCACCGTGTCGGCTGAAGACGTCCACCGGATGCTGGGAACGGCTGGTGACGAACGGCTGGTGAATCTGTTCAATGCGATTGTCGAACATCGTCCTGGAGAAGTGCTGGCTCAACTGGATGAGTCTTTCGCGACTGGTGTGCAGCCAGGCGAACTGATGGACCAGGCCATCGGATATGTGCGTGACTTGATGGTCACATTGAGTGGCGGTGACGCGGTATCTTTGTGCAGCGTGGCAACGCGTCATCGTGAAACGTTGATGAAGCAGGCAGCGCGGTTGAGCATGCACTCTGTCATGGCGGCGTTTCAGATTCTGTCGGACGGCAAGAACCAGATGTTCCGCAGCACGTTCGCGCGGACAGTTCTGGAAATGGCGATGGTGCAGTTGAGTCTGCTGGAGAATCTGAGCGCCATCAGCGATCTGTTGTCGGGAAGATTACCGGCACTGCCCGACATGCCCGCCGGCCAATTGGCGGCACCGACGGTTTCTGCATCGCCTGCTGCTGCGGTGCCAGCCGGTGAAAAAAAAAACGCTGAACGGCTAAAGATTCCGGACATCACACCGCCTGCGGGCACCACAGTCACCTGCGACGATGATCCGGCCGATCTGTCGGATCCGTCTGATCCGTCCACCGATGTGAAGGGCGTTTTGGCGGTTTTGGCTGAGACTCACATTGCCGTCGCACCGGAGATCGAACTCACGCAGGAGAACTGTCCGGCACTATTTCAAAAGCTCCTGAGCACGCTGGGGCTGACGATTTCTGCGGGCTTCAAACAAGCCAACGGCATCCAGCTGGGCTCAGAGAATCGCCTTGAAATCCTGCTGGATTCAACCAGTGATTTTGCGAGAAAGGCGCTCGATCAGGCCGACAATCGCAGCCGCATCGAAGCTGAGATCCTGCGCCTGACGGGACGCACGGTTTCCATCGCCTTGCGACTGACGGCACCACAGAAATCCGCAAGGGTGACGACCGATAGTCCTCCACCATCAAATCCCGTGGCGAATCCAAAGAACGAAAATTCAGCACCGTCGAATTCGCGGAGTCCACGGTCTGAAGCAAGTCCTCCAGCGCCAGCACCGCTTCGCAACCTGATGGGCGAAATCGATCCCACCAGTGATTTGTTTGTGCGTCAAGTGATACAGGCATTCGGCGCGACAGTTGTTAGAATCACCGCCGCGCCAGCCGTGCAGGTGGCGACCACGGAAAGCGACGATTCAGACGAATAACCAGGTATTACGCCGTCGAAGCAGACGCGAGATTTCAGAAATCACAAAAGGGACAAGATATGTTTGGTGGATTGAAGAACCTTGCCAACATGATGCAGCAGGCCGGTGAAATCAAGGGCAAGGTTGCTGCGGCGAAAGAACGAGTCAGTAAGCTGCAGTCGGAAGGCAGTGCCGGACCGGATCTTGTGCGAATTGTCGTCAGTGGTGAAATGACCGTGCTCAGCGTTTCGATTGATCAGCATCTCATCGCGTCGGGCAATCGTCAGATGATCGAGCAATTGGTCAATGCGGCCGCCAATGAAGCCCTGCAGAAATCGAAATCCGCCGCGGCAGCTGAAATGGTCGAAATTGCCGACAGCATGAACGTCCCCGGCTTGCAGGATGCACTGGCGAAAATGGGGATGGGCTAGATCGCATGAGTCCAACACCATGACGCTCATACGTCAGCAGCTTCGCGGGACTGGTGTGCTGTTTGCCACTACGGTCTTCGTCAGCGCGTTCCTGCTGTTTCAGATTCAGCCACTGATCAGCAAAGCCATCCTGCCGTGGTTCGGGGGTACTCCCGGTGTCTGGACAACATGCATGTTGTTTTTCCAGACGCTGCTTTGCGGTGGCTACCTGTATTCGCACGTGCTCACAGCAAAGCTGCCGGCTCGCTGGCAGGCAATTCTGCATCTGGCGCTGCTGGTTGTGTCACTGGCGTTTTTGAATATTCTGCCATCGATCGCATGGAAACCCATCGGCACCGAATCACCCACCCTGCGGATCGTGTTGCTGCTCCTTTCGACAGTGGGATTGCCATATTTCATCTTGTCCACCACAGGACCCCTCCTGCTGCGATGGTTCAGCCTGATTGAACCTGCCACTTCGCCGTATCGGTTGTATGCCCTGTCGAACGCCGGATCACTTGTGGCGCTGTTGTCCTATCCGATTCTGTTTGAACCGGTGATGCGGATTGCGATTCAGGCGAACAGCTGGTCAGTCGGTTTCTGCGTATTTGCGGCGCTGTGTGCTGCGTGCGTAGTGCGACTTTGGCGCCTGCCGCGTGCCATCCGTCCCCAGGCCGCACCAGGAAAATCTGTGAACAGGTATCCTACCGGTGACTGCCGGGACTTATGTCGTCTGGTTTTCGCTGGCGATGGTCGCTTCGACAATGCTGCTCGCGGAGACAAATGAGGTCTGCCAGGACGTCGCCGTGATTCCCTTCTTATGGGTGATTCCACTGTCACGTTACCTGCTGTCCTTCATCCTGTGTTTCGAAAGTGACCGGTGGTATCGCCGCAACTGGTATGCCCTGGGAACTGCCTTGCTCGTTCTTGCGGTCTGCTGGCTGCAGAGTTTCGGGTTGCGCACGTTTTTGCCGCTGCAGCTGGCGATCTACTTTGTAA
>JBBJME010000039.1:0-38365 GCA_037719765.1 Planctomycetaceae bacterium | reverse complement strand
CGAACTTTTTTCGGTCGGTCGCGCTTTGTTACACTTCTGGGGAAGTTGGGCTAGCGCCTCAGGCTCAAGTCCATTGGGTTCAGTAAGTTTGTTTTTGCCGATCGCTTTACTGAACCAGGCCCTTTGTCAGCTGCAGAAACGCGGTCTCAAGGTTGACTTCTTCTTCCCGAAACAAGGTCACAGAAAACCTGGCGTTGACAAGTTCTGTGGGAATAACGCTGTAATCTTCCACGGTCGGCTTTAGCGTCAGTTCCAGCATGTTGTCCTTCTTGATCGTGACCAGTTCGGTACAGTCCAGCTGCTCCAGCAGCCTGGCGGCTTCTTCGTGACGTTCTCGGACGCGAATGTTCAGCAGGATTCTCTGTCGTGCCTTCCGCATGACTTCCGCCACGTTGCCGTCAACGATCATGTGCCCTTTTTCGATCATGCCGACGCGGGTACAGACGTCCGCAAGTTCCGGCAGAATATGACTGCTGACAATGATTGTCTTTTTCATCTCGCCAAGGCGTTTGAGCAGATTACGAATCTCAATCCTCGCTCGTGGGTCAAGGCCGCTGGCCGGTTCGTCCAGCAGCAGAACCTGTGGATCATGCAGCAGCGTTCGGGCCAGTCCGATGCGTTGCGTCTGACCGCGGGAAAGCTCATTGACCATTGCGTCCCGCTTGAACGTCATGTCGACGAGTTCAAGTTTCTCTTCACAAACCTTGCGGCGGGCCGGACCTTTGATGCGATAGGCCGCGGCGAAGAACTCCAGGTATTCCACAACTGTCATGTCGTCGTACACGCCGAAGAAGTCCGGCATGAATCCTACCAAACGGCGAATCTCTTCCTGATCTGTATAGATCGATTTTCCGCACACGTACGCCTCGCCGTGGTCCGGATTCAGCAGCGTCGCGATCATGCGCATGGTCGTAGTTTTTCCGGAACCGTTCGGTCCGATAAACCCGAACACATCTCCGTCTTCCAGTTTCAGCGTGATGTCGTTGGCGGCGATCAGATTGCCGTACCGCTTGGTGAGATTTCGCGTTTCGATCATGGATTTGTTTCAGTTCTTATGAACGGCCGCCAGCGGTTTGGCCATAGGAGAATCAGCAACACTGCCGATGCGCATGACGGGCAGCAGCAGTCGGACAACCGTCTGCGATTCGGTCGGCCTTACGGTGGTTCCGTTGACAATCATTTCGGAAAGCGGCACATCCAGAGTGCCCAGGACAAGGACTGTATTCAGGTGAATTACGTCGCTCACGTCATCATGTCGCAGGGCGTTATTCTGTAATTTCACAAACGTTTCTCCGCCGGGAACTTCGTAGAGCGACACCATCGTCAGAATGTCCAGTGGATTGGTTCCCTGAGTGTTATAAAATGACTTGATCTGAATGTGATTCGGTGCAGCGGGAGATTTCTTCTGCACGGAAGGTTCCGGCATTCGGATACCTTTCAGGAATTCACGCAGGTCAGAAACGGCCACTGAGTTGTTTTCACGCGACCACGGTTTGCCTGGTTCAATCACATGCGCATCGGCACTGGCTCTGGGTGATGGCCGATACACCCGGTTTCCAAACACGACAGCCCAGTCGCGAATCGGCGACGACAGATGATGGGTGAATTCGCCTTCCAGCAGACCACTCGCCGGTACTCGCAGGTGCGACTCGACCACCAGTGCGGCAGAAACATCCGCGAATGTTTCTGCCAGGAATGCAGAAGATCCATCAGCCAGCATCGGGACTGAGGAAAACCCGGAATTCTGTCCGTTGAGTCGATCGCTGCGATGGCTCAACTGCCGTCCCAGTGCGACGCCGCCTTCACGATACAATCCGCCGTAAACGTCTTCTGCCCGTCCATGCCAGGACACGGTCGTGCTTGCGTCGTCAATCGCCTGTTGACCGACCAATGTCGCGATCGGCAGCGGTTTTGCTGTGACAGAGATATGGCCTGAGTCGGCTGCCGAAAGGCTGTCCCATGAACGCACGCGGATCGTTTGCCTGAAATTGGGCTGAGCGACATCCAGCAGATGAACCTGCCGCACAACCAGCGCTGCTTCTCGCGTTCCAACCCAGGAGACTGCCAGCGCGCAGGTGGCCGCGATCAGAATCGGAAACGTGAGCCACGTCAGATGCGGTTTCTTCAGGAGCCGTACAACCAGCAGATAGTCCAGGGCCCGATCACCAGCAGGAACACGACGATCAGCAGCATGACACTCCAGGTTGACCAGCGATCCGCCGCAGGAACGGCATCGGACACTGCGGCCAGTTGCGTTGCCAGATCGGAAACGCCGGAACTGGAAATTCGCCCGCTGCGGGAGGCTCGATTCTCTGCCAGATCCAGCTGCTTGCCGAAGATCAGCATTTCATACAACTGCGGCAGCGATAACCATTGGCTGACCGGTTTCTCATTCAGATCGACCGCCGCCACTGTGATCATTCCCGCGCCGTAACTCACACGCTGTATCAGCGGTCCGTTGATCGAATCGACGACCGACCATGCCTGATTTGATCGCAACTTCATGATCGCAACCGGCTTGCGATACGTCTGCAGCTGACTGGAACCTGACACAAAATTCTGCAACGCCGATAGATCCTGACTGAACATCGGCGTCGGTTCAATTTGAAAAATTGGCTGCAGCCAGTTTCCCAGCGTGGATTGCAGCAACTCCGGCAGGTTGACACCACAACTGACAATCAAGTGTCCCCCGGAGGTCACCCATTCTTCAACTGCCTGCCGCTGCAATTCCGACAACTTATAACCATCGACGAGCAACAGATAATCGACGCTGTCCAGTCCGCGATGGGACGTCGGCAGATCGTCGATTGATTGCAGTGACAAGACGGCCAGGGAGTCGCTGGTTGCTTCGCCGACCGTAAGTTCATTCGCCAGCGATTCCAGTGCATCCGGCACGCCGATCGTGGCAATGGTGATTGGGCGATATGTCATCAGCGTTAAATCTGACGGAATGGGGCCGATCTCCGCCGGTGTTTCCGGGATGGAGAATTGATCGCTGCTGTGGCATCGGATCAGCTGTTCCCACAGGACATTGTCGCCGCTGTCCAGCAAGCGAACGATGATGTTTCCGTCGAGGCGTCCGGTCATAAAGACGGAGGCGACAGCGATTTTTCCAGAGGTGTCAGCAGTGGTCGTGGCCACATTGTCCGCACACTGATCACCGCGCGCATCACTTGCAACGACGATCACATGGATGTCAAAACCGACTGGCAAACCGCCCGCTTCAAGGCGGATTGGAGTCCAGCACCCAACTCGACCCAGTCCGCCGAGTCCCAGGCGAAGCAGCGAAACGTTCACGCCACTGCCGTCTGCCTTCGCTTCCGGCGGGTTGCCCTGCCCCCTGGCAAAATCACTGCTGCCAATCCAGGAAGAACAGGCAATTACGCAGGTCAGTGCCATCCGTACGCAGGTCAGTGCCATCCGAATCAGAGTTTTCGTGCGACCGGTTGTCGGCATGGAATGGCACAACATCGAGTTTGGGTCATTGTACTAAATTGAGGAAGATGAGACTGGCTGAATTCAACATCCTGGCTTTTCGGCTCGACTCGGAGAGTCCGGTTTCTACGCGAATGTCCCTCAAAATGCGGGGACAGTTTTCAAAACGGCCATTTTTTCCAGAGGATTTTCTCGTTCACAGGCTTCGGAAACTCATTCTTCGCGAGGATTTCCATCTGTTCTCAAACCCCGCTCAGGCATAAAAATGCCTCTGTTACCGATCGCCGCGTTTGAACAGTGAAGCAAGGTTACCAAGTTGTCCGGGGTTTCAGGGGTCTCACAGGGAAATCAATCCGTCCTAAAGGTACGCCGCAGGCTGTCCTCAAAGAAACTCCTGCGCCGGTTGCTGAGGCTGGCGCTGGAGTATCGCGGTCCCTGCACCGCTGTTGTGCTCATGCAGATCACGCTGGTCGTGCTGAGTCTTTCGACGCTGGGAATCACGGGCCTTGGAATCGATTACCTGTCTTCACAGGTTCTTAAGAATTCGGCACCGCCTCAATGGCCGCTCGGACTCCATCCGCCTGCCACCTGGAGTCCCCTGCAGGTGATCACCGCGCTGTCCGGACTGATCCTGATCGTGGCGATGCTCACGGCAGCATTGAAATACCTGGCTGCCATCGCGTCCAGCGCGCTGTCGCAGGAGGTTCTCGTTCGCATCCGGACCGACGTCTATTCAAAACTGCAACAGCTGAGCTTCAACTTTTACGACGCCGGCGAGAGCAGTTCCATTATCAATCGAGCGGCCGGCGACGCCAGCAATGTTCGCAATTTTGTCGATGGCGTGATTATCCAAGTCCTGACTGTATTGCTGACGCTAACGGTCTATCTGGTGTATATGCTGAAAATGCATGTCTGGCTGACTTTGGTCTGTCTGGCAAGCACGCCGTTGCTGTGGGTCGGCGCAATCGTGTTTTCAAAGCTCGTGCAACCCGCTTACCGCCAGGCCAGTGAGTTGAGCGACGTGATGATTCGCACGCTGGTCGAGAATCTGCAGGGGATTCAGGTTGTCAAAGGGTTTGCCCGTGAATCTGAACAGGCCGCACGATTTCAGGAAGCCAATCACAACATTCGGGATCTCAAGGAAACCATCTTCTTCCGGATTTCGACGTTTCAGCCCACGATGGGATTGCTGACTCAGATCAACATGCTGGTGCTGATCGGATACGGCGGAACACTCGTGATTCGCGGTGAGCTGGCACTCGGGACTGGTATGTTTGTGTTCGCGAATCTGCTCCACGAATTTGCCAATCAGGTCTCGCAAATCACAAACATTGCCAACAGTATTCAGACCAGTCTGGCCAGCGCGCAACGGGTGTTCGAGGTATTGGACGAACCGATTCAGATTGCGACGGCACCCAACGCACAGCGTCTGGAGCGTGTTTCTGATTCCATCGAACTGGACGACGTCTCATTTGGATACCATCCGGACCGCATGGTTCTGCACCATGTTTCGCTGAAAATTCAATCGGGTGAGTGCATTGGGATCACCGGCCCTACAGGATCCGGCAAGACAACTTTACTGAGTCTGCTGAAGCGATTCTATGACGTGCGTTCCGGGAGCATCTGCCTTGACGGTGTCGATCTGCGCAAACTGAATCTTGACGACGTACGTCGTGCGATGGGCATCGTGTTTCAGGACAGTTTTCTGTTCAGTAACACGATCGCGGCGAACATTGCATTCGGAATTCCAGACGCCACGCTGGAACAGATTGCGGCGGCGGCAAAGATCGCGGCGGCCGATGAGTTCATTCGCGAACTGCCGGACCAATATGATTCCATGGTCGGTGAACATGGATCGAATCTGTCCGGTGGTCAACGACAACGACTGGCACTCGCGCGGGCGATCGTGACAAATCCCTCCATTCTCCTGCTCGATGATGCCACAGCGTCCGTCGATCCGGAAACCGAATTCGAAATCCGCGAAGCCATTGTTGCAGCCATGCATGATCGAACCACGATCGTCGTATCCAACCGCATGAGCACACTGAGTCAAACCGATCGCATTGTCGTACTTCAGGACGGCACAATCAGCGCCACAGGAACGCATGACGAGTTGCTCGAGTCCTGCGACTGGTACCGGGAACTCGCGGAACTTCAGGGCCTTACGGCAGGACCCGTCTCCAGAGCAGTCGTAGATTGCGGCAATCACGAAGCCATGAGGAAACACTAGCGTTTTGTCAGGATTACGAATTTGGTTTGAACATGTACCCCAATATGCAGCATTGACGTCACACAATCCCAATCCACAGAACCCCAGACAAACAATGTCACGCGTCGCCACATTTCGCCAATCCATTACACGCCACATTGAGCGTGAAGACGAGCCGCGTCAAAAACCTCTCGATTTCCGACTCATCGCGCGGCTGATGGACGCGACGCGTCCCTACGGCAGGCAACGCTTCTGGCTGCTTGTTTCAGTGGTGATCCGGGCCGTCCAGCTGCCTGCCCTCACCTGGTTCATTGCCGCTTTGATTCGCGGACCGATCGCCAACAAGGATTCTGCGGGTGTGATCCAGGGTGCAATCGGTTTTGCTCTCTTAGCGTTTTCGACACAGTTCGTGATGCACTACCGACAGCGGCTTGCGCTGGAACTGGGGGAGTCTGTTGTGACAGACCTGCGGAATCAGTTGTTTCGACACATGCACCGCATGCCCATGCGGTGGTTTCACACGAATCGGATCGGTCGCGTCATCAGTCGCATGACTTCAGACATTGAAGACATTCGCATCGGTGTGCAGGAAGTCTTTTATGTCACACTCGTGCAGTTTATTCAGATGGGGATCGCAGCGGCAGCGATGATCTGGTACGACTGGTCGCTGTTCCTGATCGTGCTGGGACTGGCACCCGTGATCTGGGTGATCAACAGGCACTTCCACAGACGATTGAGCAACGCGCTGCGCAATATGCGGGAATCATTCAGTCGCGTCACAGCGACGCTTGTCGAATCGGTCGTGGGCATTCGCGTCACACAGGGCTTTGTCCGACAGGAGGAAAATGCCCGCATCTTTGAAGAACTTTCGCTGGATCATTCTCGCTATAACAGCAAAGTCCTGAAGACACATGGCAAGTTTCTGCCGTTGCTGGAACTGAACAGCCAGATCTTTATGGCGGTGCTGCTCCTGGTAGGCGGATATCGAGTCCTCACTCCCGGGCACACGACCGAAATTGGCGATCTGGTCGGCTTCTTTTTTATGGCCAATTTGTTCTTTTCCCCGATCTCAATTCTTGGCAACCAATACAACCAGGCCATGACTGCGATGGCCGGAGCGGAGCGCCTTTACCGGCTGCTGGACACAGAGCCGGAATGGGTTGATCCGCCGGATGCATTGCAGTTGAACACAATTCGCGGCCATGTGGAATTCAGGGATGTCACGTTTGGTTACGATGCCGATCGTCCCGTGCTGCATCACATTTCGTTCAAGGCGAAACCCGGTGATGTGATCGCATTGGTCGGACACACCGGGAGCGGGAAATCGTCGATCATCAATCTGGTGTGTCGATTCTACCTGGCCGATGCGGGGCAAGTGCTGATCGATGGGCACGAGATCCGGAGCATCGCCGGTCATTCTCTGCATCGTCGCATGGGGATCGTGCAGCAGCAGAATTTTCTGTTCAGCGGCACCGTCGCCGAAAACATCCGTTTTGCAAGACCGGAAGCTTCCGACGCCGATATCATGGACGTGCTGCGCAAACTGGATTGCGAAGATCTGCTGACCGCACTGCCGGAAGGTCTGCACACTCGGGTCGGCGAAGGCGGTGCCGCCGTGAGTTCCGGGCAACGGCAACTCATCTGTTTTGCACGTGCCATGTTGGCGGACCCTGCCATCCTGGTTCTGGACGAAGCGACCAGCAGCATCGACAGTGCCACGGAATCGCGTCTGCAAAACGCTCTCGAAGTACTGCTCCACGGCCGCACGGCGTTCGTGGTCGCTCATCGCCTCAGCACGATTCGCCACGCCGATCAGGTCCTCGTGCTCGACCACGGCCGAATCGTCGAACGCGGAACACACGACGAATTGATCACCCACGACGGGATCTACGCCGGGCTGTACGAACGCTTCGCACAACATTAAAGGCTGATTTCCGCGTTCATTGAACACGATTGTTTCATCTTTGCCCCCCCGGACCTATGGAACAACACTCAGCGTCGCGAACGGAATCAATTGGCGACGCAGAACGTCCGTCACGATGAGGCTGAACTTCTCCGGCTGGCATCTGCGAGTAACGGGTGTGCCACTGACGAACGAGCAATTGCGAGACTCGCCGATGTGCAGGATCGTCTGCGTACGGCGAAGGAAGAATTGATCGCGAGTCAACAAGCGATCGACGACTGAGATCACCTCACGCTGGAACAGGCTGCTATGACCGCAGCGCTGCGGGAATTCGATCCGGTGTGGAAAGCGCTGACACCGCAGGAACAGGGCCGCGTAATGTAGCTGCTGGTGCAGCGGATGGTCGAACGGGATGACACAGTCGCCCACGACGCGCCACGTGGCCGCCTGCCGCGCATCACGCGGTTGATGGCGCTGGCGATACATTTCGACAGTTTGATTCAGTCGGGGGCGGTGGCGAACTATGCAGAACTTGCAAGGCTGGGGAACGTGACGCGGGCTCGGATGACTTGGCGCGGGCGTCGCCCGCAACCGAAGTTCGCCATTGCGAACCGCTCTCCATCCGACCCCGCGTCGGTGGAGCAAGACTGATTCAGCTACAACACAAAGACGTTACGAAGAACACCCTCCACCGACCTCGTGTCCAATGGCGTGGACTTAAGCTCTCCATCCGGCCCTGTGCCGGTGAAGCAAGACTGATCAGCTACAACGACAAGCCCCGAGCGCTACGGCCCCTCCCCGTTTTGCTCGCCTTTGGCGAGCAAAAACGGGGAAAACGATATTCAATGCGTTCGGATCGAGTAGCCCACCAGTCAGTGGTCCACCGACGCAGGGTCGGTGGTGCCAATGCGACACCTCGCTGCATTAAAATCTTCTCAGGAATACAAAGTCTCAAGCGTTTGCAGGGCAGATCATGAATTTGCTGATGTTGGCGCCGGAGATTCAGGAGGAGTTGTTGTTCCTGCCGAGGGTTGAGCTTCGTCATTTCTGTTGTGCATCTTTTGTGGTACTGATTTCAGTTCCCGATCCAATACGGGATTGCGCAACGAAAAGGGGAAACGGTTCAGGAAAACCGCCTACCAGCCTGGTCAATTCCTCGCGGCCTAAGGGCATCCGTACTGCAATTGTCGTCCTCGCGATTGTCGCTGATTGTCGTTTTTTCCGTCCAACGCTCAATGCGATGGGCTGTTCCTGTCGACGAAATCGATAATAATCAGCGGCGTCAATTTGGAACCCTTCGAGCAGCGAGAAACCAGATGAAGATACGTCCCGTCTGGCGCATTCACATTGCCGCGTATCCTTTCAGCGGAATCGTGCTGGCGATCTCAGCATTCGGTCACCACGAAGAGTTCGTGCTTCAACGATACACAGGAACTGCCGGTTACGGGCTGTTGGTCGCAGACCAGAAGCTCTGTCTGTGGTCAGCTTCTCCCTGGCCGTTCGAACGTCGGCTGAACGTCCGGGTTGGGAATCGTTCGTCATACCTGATACCGAAGTCCTGGACCGATGTCGCTCAAACTGAACAATCGCGTTTACTCGGCATGTCATTCTCGATGCAGAAATTCCCGAATGCTGATCACCCGTGTGTGGTTCGATCGGTGATTCTGCCGCTGCACTATCTCCTTGTGATTCCGACGCTGTGGATGGCCGGATTTCAAATGTACAGATTCTCCAGGAACTCACGCACGTCGCGTTCTGCATCCCGAGTTCCGCCAGACATGCCATCTGCGGTGGGACCAATGCCACACACCGACAGCCCGATTTCAGGTGCATCATGAAGATCCAGGCTGTCACGTGCATCCATGTTGCCGCGTATCTCTTCAGCGGGCTGGTGCTGTCGGTCTCGGCATTCAGCAACTTCCGCGCGATCACTCTGCGGTGGACTTCGGGCACCACCTACACTTCAATCGCCGTCAACTACAGCCAGTTTTACCTATTGCGAAGTGCCAATCAGAAAAACGGGGGTGCCACAGAACAACGGGGCGTGCCAGAACAACAACGGGGCCAAACAACGGGTGCCATGTACCGGATTGTGTGTTCCCAAGCCGGGCTACGAGAACTTGCGCTGGAATGTACCGTATCGCAAATTCAAGTCCCCTGCGATTGGCGTGTTTCCATTTGAAAACACGCTACAATGCCTCTATTCAAGGCTGGTCCTCAATTCCAAACTACGTAGAACTATAAATTCCATAAAATCCGTTTCGTTTAAAAACTTCAAGTGCTTCTCGACTGAAGCCAAAATAGAACTCCGTCCGCTGACGCTGTTTTATGGGTACAACAATTCTGGCAAGAGCGCCTTACTCCGTGGCGTTTGCATGGTGGTCAACTCATTGCTGAAGAACGGCAGTGAGCCGCTGGATAGAAGACTCCCTGTCTTTTCTTCTGATATGATGCTTGAAGAAATCGTCACGCAGGAAACAGGGGAGTTGCAGCAAGGTCGCCTAGAGCTTCGAGTCCAGCTCACGCCATCAATGCAACGACTATCGTGGAAATTCTTCAGTTTGCCAGAACGACAAACATATGTTGTTAGTCATTTCACTGTCGAGGCGTCGGATGGAACAATTGAACTGGTTGCGGAATGGCTCACAAACGAAACGCCGGACGGATGGATTGGCAATACTTACTAAGCAACTTTCCGGAATGCACAAAGACAAATCTCGTTGACCTTTTCTGGGTTGTTGCCGAATTCCGACGATCCCGAAATTGCAGCTTTCGTCGAATCAATTCGCCCGGCCGGGACCCACCACTGCCATTGGCTTCATTCCGAACGAAGTACGGGGAAACGCGATTTCAGGAAGGAACCAGTCCGTGTTGCCTTTTCCCCAAGTGGGGAAGGATTCGCAAATCTCCTGCGTCATTCGGAGCGAACCATGGCGCATTCAAAGTTGTTCCAAGACGTTGCGTTGTGGTTTCGCACGAATCTCCACCAGGAGCTGTACATCAAAGATGGGATGCGTGATTTTGAGATTCAATTCGGCACCACAGCGACACCAACACGAGTCAATTTGTGCGACGTTGGACAGGGCCTACAGGAAACGCTGCCGCTGCTCACGGCGCTTTCAGCATTCAGAATTGATCCGGAGATTTCGCAACTCGCATTCGAAGAGCCAGAGTCTCATCTTCATCCAAAATACCATGCCGCATTGGCAAACGCATTCTGTAATGTTGTCCGGGACCGTGGTCCAAAGTTGATGGTCGAGACACATTCCCAGAACTTATTGCTAGGTATTCAAACTGAAATTGCGGGGAAAGCACTGAGTCCGGAAGATGTCGTCGTGTACTGGGTGCGCAGTGACATTTCTGGAAACAGCGTTGCTGAACAGGTAACATTCGATGGTTTTGGGCAACCATCTGCCAACTGGCCGCCAGATGTTTTCTCAGACGATGTGAAGCAATCCCGCGCGTTGTATGAACTGCGAAAGCGCCAACAATGAAGGTGACTTTGCTGGACGCCGTATTTGAGCATTGCCCGGATGACCCGGCACTTATTGAAGTTCTCCAAACGGGATTGAAGGACGACACATTGTCGTTTCGTCCAGTGACATGTCAACTTCCGCTGTTCAAAGTTGGTTCGGTCGCCAAAGTGAACAGGTTAAGGTGGCAAGCGGGTTGGCCATTGAATATGGACTTCTCCGAGATGCAGCAGAAAACATGCGGCTACAGGTCGTCATAGACGACCGACGGCGCACGGATGATGACTGGACAACGATGTTCCTGTCGTTGGAGTCGGCTCGTCAACTATTGCGAAGACCATTGAACGTATGGTTTGAAAATGACCTGAATGACGGACAATTCCTGCTCTCGACCGCTCGACAAGAGGTTCGCGACAGGCTCATAGAATGGAAAGAGAAAGGTTGGATTCAGTTTCAGAATGCTGGTGGCATTGACTCTATTTATGGGCGTTCAAAAGCATTGGAACATCTTCAGGTGATGAGAACGATGTTCATTTTTGATAGTGATGCACGCCTCCCTGCGATCCGGAGCACCCCCGCAAAAGTGGCCATCGATTCATGCCAGGTGAACGATGCGACCTGGCACTGCCTGGAACGGCGAGCGATTGAGAACTACATCCCACCGGGAACATTGAAGGCATGGACTTTGAAGACTGACCTGAGAGGCTCTGAGAGCTGATGCGAAAAACCCGCGGTATGGGCTTTCTCGCGATTGTCTCCAGAACAGCGCTGCCACTTCAACCTGAAGAAGGGATTTGACGGAGATTCAAAGAGTACTGCGACGACCTGGTCAAGTGAAGACTTGGTCGAATTCTGGAAGGAGTTTCAGATGATGATCGTGGCAATCTGAATAACGGGATTCAATCAGGGATTGCTCAGAAGATCTTTGGCTCTGGACCAGTCCCATATAGCCACCTTGTCAATGACAATTCGAACGCTGAGCTTGATATGATCGCACAGTCGCTAATGGAAGGAGTTTAGCATTGGCCCTTGGAACAGACTCTCCGAGTTACCTAAAAGAACCACAGGTGGCGTATTTGGAACGCGTCCTGGACGATGTCAGGCGCGGTAATATTCTCATACCGCGTTTTCAGCGGCGGTTTGTTTGGCGTTCTGAGGATCGTCTCAAACTGCTTGAAAGCGTTCGCGATGGAATTCCAATTGGAAGCCTTCTGGTTTGGCGAACCACCGCCGTCGAGTTGTCAACCTTCCCCCAAATTGGAGGCATCCCCGTTCCCTCGTCGCCTCAGCCAACACCTGGTGCGCCGAGGCAATATCTCCTGGACGGGCATCAACGCATCTCAACACTGTTTAGTGCATTGGCGCATCAGGAGTCAAACGTCGAAGCAGATGAGGAATACGGACTCGTTGCTGGTGATGCGTACTACGACTTAAGCGACGGAAGCTTTACGCTGCGGAGAAAAAGCCAAGTTGTACCGCCACATTGGCTTCCGCTGAACATCCTGTTCAACAGCCTACATCTGCTACGCTATCAACGGAAGCTGATTGCCGAGCACAAATTTCCCGATGAATACATTAAAACGAGCGATGCGCTAGCCAACAGATTTCGCAACTACAAGATTCCGCTGATTCCATTAGTAACGGATAATCTCGACGCCGCAACTACTGCGTTTCAACGAGTAAACAGCAGCGGAATGAAAATGGACGCCACCGACATGGTGGCAGCTATGTCATTTACCCCGTCCTTTGACCTCAAAGAGCGTCTTGACGCCGTGACTCAGATCCTCGGTGAGTTTGGCTGGGCAGGCCTCGATCATAAATACATTCTTGCGGTGATTCGGGGCCAACTAGACCTTGACGTCTCAAAGATGAATGTCGTTGATGTCAGCAAACATCTAAGGGAGTCGCATAGTTTGATTGATGAAGCCGTCGAGGCAATCCGTAAGGCAGCGTTGTTTCTCCGCGCAGAGAACATCCCTTCTCCTGAATTCCTTCCGTACAGCTACCAGATCGTGCTGATTGCGATTGCATTCGCAAAAGTGCCTGAAATGTCCGACACAGTCCAAAGACTTCTTCGTAGATGGCTTTGGATCACAACCTATACGGGGTTCTTTCGAGGTGCACGTGATACTGATATCACTTTGGCAACCGAAGAAGTGTTGCAAATTGCGAAGCACCAGAAATTGCCAGCAATTCGAGGGCATGTCGGCGCATTCCCGGCTCGCTCTGACTTTCGGTCAGCACGGATCAAAGCATTGGCAATACGTCTGGCAGACCTTCAGATTCACCGTGAACCATTCAGAAAGGACGATATCCTTAATCTGATGGCGGATCAGGGCAGTCTATGTCTCTGCCGCTTTCTGGGGCCGAAACAGCTGCCATCAAGACATACCGCTTCACCCCAAAATCGCTTTTTGCTTACTTCGATCGACGATCTTAAACGGCGTTTGTCTCACGCGGCAATCCTGATTTTCGACGAAGAATCTCATCCTGAAAATCATGCTGTCTCGGCGGAAGCTCTCATGGCGTACACTTGCTTCCACCGGCTGTGTTTCTTCTGCACGATCGCGCGCATGAACGGAGTTGCACGTCAATGAAATCGTCAGTTCCCTTCGAGAGGCCCATCCCAGCGGAATACCTGCGAGTGCCGCTCAGGAAAAAATGGAACAAAATGGATTCGAATACAAGACGGGAAATGACGGAACACTCGTGCATGAAGTCAACACTCCCGACGGCTCGGGTGTCGAGAGACGCCAGATTGAGCATATAGATTTCATCAAGTGCCATCGAACGATGTGCATCGGTCAGAGATTCACTCATTTCCAAACCTGGTGTGCAATGCGTTATAGTCTGAGTTCAGTTGGTTGGCCCACGATTCAACAGTTTTTCAAAAGCGAGATCTCCCATGGCTTCTAAGGTCTTCTTTGTAGGATGCGGTCTCCTTTTCCTCGTGCTACTGACCTCCTCGCTGGCACTTTCAGGGAACGCGGACGAACCAAAAGTGGTGAGTCACCAGATTATGGTTTGCGAGTACAGCGATGCTGCACATCGGCTGGTCGAGATTTCGACCGAGGGCAAGCTGACATGGGAACACAGGTTTCCGTCAGTCGCGGTTTGTTTCCGCATCAGCGGCGACGGCAAAGTCGTATTCGCCGATGGTGGCAATCCTACCGGCATTCAGGAGATCAATCGACAACACAACGTCACTTTCGACTATCGCGCCAAGTGCGAACAGTTACTGACCTGCGACGTCCTGCCTAACGGCAATTTTCTCCTGGCCGAGCAAGGTCCGTGTCAAGCGGTCGAAATCAACACGGATGGCGACGTTGTATCGACAGTGAAATTGAGCACCACCGAGAAGGCTGCCCACCGCCAGCTGCGCTGCCTGCACAAATTACCGAATGGGCACTTGCTTGCGTGTCACGAAGCGGAAGCGGTCGTTCGCGAGTACGACTCAGACGGCATGACCGTGTGGGAGTTTCCCAATGTGACAAATGTGTTTGAAGCCTTGCGCTTGCCGAGTGGCAATACGCTGATCGGCTGCGGTACGGATAAAGGAATCATCGAAGTCACACCGGAGAAAACGATCGTCTGGGAATTGACTGCCCGCGACGTGCCGGAACTGAACCTGTCATGGATTACAAGCCTGCAAATCCTGAAGAATGGAAACCTTGTGATTGCGAATTTCCTGCGTGGGCACGAAGGCAAAGGAGCGCATGCATTTGAGGTCACACACGACGAGTCAAAGAAGGTCGTGTGGAAGTACGCCGCTCACGACGTTGTGAAATCCATAACGATGGTACGAGTTCTGGATGATGAATGATGCCAGACGACACGAACTCCGTCAACGAAATCAGTCACATTTTGCGCACGACAGAGTCACAATATCCGTGATGTTTTGGACGCGTCACTTGATTCCGATGAAGCAGCACTGCTTGTCGAGTTTCCGCAACTGCGTCGCCTTCGGATTTTCATGCGTAGTACGTCAGCTTGAATTTCACGGATTGCCAAATCACTGAAACGCATCTCAAAGCCATTGCGTCTCTTCGGAAGTTGCAGGAATTGAAGCTGAGCGGAACTCAAATTGGTGATGCTGATCTGGAACCTCTCAAGACATACAACTTCGTCAAGATTCTGGATCTCTCAGGTACAAACGTCACTCCGAGCGGCATAGAGGCAATTCGCCGGTCGCTCCCTGAAGCAAAAATCATCTATGAGCCGAAACAAAAGTGACGGTCGCAACCGCCGCTGACATTCGATTCGCGCCGACGCTTGGTCAGAGTTCCATTGATGCGGAATCCGATCTGCCTCAAAGGCACCCTGTTCGAAGGCGGCACGCGCGAGCCATTCGTCGTCCGTTGGCCGGCCCTCATCATGTGCCTGCGCTTGGGATGCTCCGCTGGTTGACATTCGCCATTAATCACCCCAGAATCTCGGTCGGATCATGACTTGAGCCGGAGTCCAGGACGCATCTTGAGCAGGAAGTTTTTCAATGAGCTACAATCCCTTCGAAGCACCACAGTCAGACTCCCGAGCCATCGGCGTTTTAAGTGGGACGCGGGAAGATCTGAAAAGCGTCGCCCGTTATCAGAAAGGGGTGATCGTTTGCATCCTGATCTATCTTCTCGCAATGTTTAGCCAGTTTGCGATACCGCCAGAACTGCGGATGTTTCTTGGGATCGGCGTAATGTTTGTCGGATTGACCGGTGCTGTCTTTGCCTTCTTACTGGCAATCAAGACGCATGGAACCGGGCAGGGAATTCTGCTAGGTATTCTGTGCCTTGTGCCGTGTGTTGGATTGCTCGTACTGCTCATCATTAACAGCAAAGCGACGAGTGTCCTGAAGCAAAACGGAATCAAGGTGGGCCTGCTGGGAGCCGACATGAAGTCTATCTGAAGCAAATGAAGCCTGCTGCACAGCTCGCCTAAAACACGCCGGCAATTGTCTGGCCATGATCAAGAACCGGCAACGGACGGCCGAACTGGTCGGGGAGTCGGAGATCCTGCGGGATTCCAAGGGCTTCGTAGACGGTCGCCGCAATGTCGGCAGGTCCCCAGGGCTGAGTTGTTGGCCATGCCGCCTGTTCGTCGGACGCACCGATCACGTGACCGGCGTTTGTGCCTCCACCCGCAAAGAAAACTGATCCGCACATTCCCCAATGATCGCGACCACCCGCAGAATTGATTTTCGGAGTGCGGCCGAATTCGGTGAGGAACACAACCAGAGTTCGCTCAAGCAAACCTCTCTCTTTCAAGTCACGAATCAGAGCTGCACAGGCGCGGTCGGTACCTGCGAGGTGATAGCCACGACGACACATTTCTGAGATATGGGGAAAGTTCTGACCCGCCGCGTTGTGATTATCCCAGAGGTTTCCGTAATCCGGATCATAACCGTAATCCACCATCACAAACCGAGCGCCGGATTCGACCAGTCGTCGCGCCAGAAGACATCGCTGGCCGATTTTTGTCTGACCGTAGTCGGCGATCAATCCCGGCGATTCGCGCGACAAGTCGAAAGCATCTCGCACAGCCGGCGATGTCAGCAAATGGGCGGCACCTTCGTATTGTCTCTGTTGGGCGATCGACTGCATTGTCTGATCAAGTTGTCGCCGGGCATCGTTGAGTTGTTGCCGCAACGAAATGCGGGAGTTCAATCGAGTGGCCGACAGGCCTTCCAGCGGCATGAGATCTTTGGGAGATAAATCCTCATGAGCCTCCGGGCTGGGGTTCGGAGATTTTTCGCTGACCGAAAAATCCGGCTGTTCAGGAACGCCGCCAACACAAAACGGTGCATAGCCGTTTCCCAGCCAGCCGCTGACAAATAAATTGTACGGTGGAGGACCGGGACGAGTGATTCCCGGGACAGCAATATAACCCGGCAGACCGTTCCGCGGACCATTCAGGTATGAAACCACGGAACCCAGATTGGGCTCAGCATACAACTGAGCCATTGTGACTTTCTTGCCGGAAAGCGTGTACGCCTGGCTCAGTAAATGATCATTACTGTCGTGTGAAAAACTGCGGATCAGACACAATTCGTCAGCAATCCTGGCAAGCTGGGACATCGGCTCACCGAAATGAACCCCCGGCAACGATGTGGAAATTGTCCCCAGCGTACCGCGAATCTCTTCCGGCGCATGTGGCTTGGGGTCAAATGAATCGATGTGCGTCACGCCGCCGCCCATCCAGAGGAAAATCACGGAGTCGGCTTTAGCGTTCGGGGCCGCGTTGGCATTTGTCGATGTCTCCGCCGCACTCGCCCATGCGGACGGCAGCAGGGACGCACCGATACTGAGTGAGCCGACGCGCAGGACGTCACGTCGCGAAAGCAACGATGCACATGGCAGGAGGCTTAAATTCATCGGAAAGCGGCTCATCGCAGACCTCTTCAACTGGCACCGATGCATCCGGAATGATCTCCGTCACAAGTGACGTTCGGCTCATGTGACGTTCGGCGCACGGGCAGGATTGTATCGTGAACAATGCTTGCGTGGAAGAAAAAGGTCCGGTCATGCCGCGGCTCAAGCCATCGCCGCCAGCGGTCTGCGCGGGGCCAGCTTCCAGCTTGTCTTCGCTGCAGAATAACTCAAGCCTTTTTGACCAACGTGACAAGCTGGAAGCTATGCTTTAAATCAACATCCCGCTGCCGCCCTGAGGAATTTGCGATCCTTCACGGAAGGAATTTGTGGAGGCTGCGGGCGGATCGCTGCGTGTTGACGATCGCCAATGCTTCCGGAACGCTGGCAAGGAAGCGTACAAGTTGTGATGTGGAGCAACCAAGAGCGGCGGCCGCTTTCCTGACATCGAACTCCTTCGCGTCGATTGCGTCCAGCGATTCGGAAATCATCACCGGGAAGTCATCGTGGTGTTCGCTGCAGGCGATTTTCTGATTTTTGCACCGAGATTGCCACAACGCGGATGGAACAACGTCCGCCGTTCCCACTGAGCGAACTCGAACTGCCAGCAGCAGTCTCAGCCTCGCGATGGCGACCTGCCTGTTCTGCTCCTGACTGCGGCGCTCGGCGGCAAACGAAATAATGCCTGTTGGCCGGTGAGTGATCTCAATGGCCGTTTCGACTTTGTTGCGATGCTGACCACCCGGGCCGCTGTGCCGCGTCCGACGGATATCGCATTGCAGCAGCAACGCGTCGAGGGACAACGTGACTGGATGCTTTTCAAAAATGCGAAGTGGATTCTGCTCGTGATTCGGCATCGTCACATTGTGCCACGTCACGCGACGCTCTGGAATCCCATCGACGTGAACCTCGCCATTTCGATGGCATCGAGAATCTTGATCGCATGAATCGCATCGAAGCACATCAGAACTCGACGAGCTCCCTGGGCATCGGGTGTTTTGCGTTCCAGCAGCAACAGATCGCCCGACAACATAAAGCTGCAAAACGGAATCGATTCGCCGAAAGTGGTCACCACAAGGCCGGCTTTCGGGATACTGACCGGCCATTCAGCAAAGATTCTTCGCATGTCTTTCATGGAACTGGTCGACATGAACGTGCCTCTCCAGGAACTCAGATGTTGACTGTCTGCAATTTCATCTTCGACCCGCGGCGGACGGCGACTGAAGCGGCAGACAGCGGAAGCCCGACTTCCGGCTCACCAACAGTGGAGCATTGTCAACGCCCGTAGAATCGCGCAACCCGCAGATGTGTCAGATCCCAAATGGTCACAAGGCAAAACATCCTGCGATCCTGTTTACTTCCGATGACATGCAAGTCTGGAGCAATTGCCGCGATAACCGGCCTGATCGGACGTGTGTGCTAATCTGACGTGCGTGCCAATGAGAAATCTGTACCTCTGAAAATGAAACGCGAAGGCCCGTGTCCACTGCGGCACCTGCACCATTTGACTGGAAGACACTGAGTGTCACTTCGGTTGCGTCGGTCAAAGCGGAACTGCTTCCGACGTCCATCGAATTGCCTGCGTTGCCGCACGCCGTGACAGAATTTGTGCAAAAGGCTGCCAATCCGGATTTCGATATTAATGCTTTCGCGATCGTGGAAAAAGACGCAGCCCTGACAGTGAACTGCTCATACGTCAATCGGAACGCGATGCGGAATCCCATTCGCTCCGTCCGAGATGCGATTGTGCATATCGGTATTCATTCGGCGCGACTGCATCTGCTGGCCGTCGGCATGAAAGCGGCCACGCGAGCCCTCAAATCGAAGCTGATCAACCAACGCAACTTCTGGAATGAATCACTTCAAAAAGCGTTGTTTGCACGTGAGGTGGCAAAACGTATGAAGCTGGATCCTGGCCTCGCATTTCTGGGCGGTCTGCTTCAGGATTATCTGCTGCCTGTGCTGACCAACAAGTACGACCAACAGTATTTGCAGTTTCTGCAGGTACCGCAGGGGCAGGGGAAAGAACTGGCCGTTTGGGAACGCGAGACCTTTGGATTTGATCATGCGTCGGCAGGGGCTCGCTTTGCGGCGGACTGGCATTTTCCGCCTGACTTATTGTGCGCAATATTCTTTCATCATTCTCTGGAAGTGACACTCAAGGGAACGCATGCGGAATTCTTTAAACTGTTCCCGGTCGCACTGGCCGCACTATTGCCTGATCAACTTCATCAGTCCCCCACTGGATTTCAGACGCTGATCAAAGTCGCGAAGCATAGCCGGGCATTTGATCTGACGGACGTCTGCAAGACCGTCGATACCGAACAGATGAAACTGGCGGAAGGCTACGAAATCTCAAATCACCTGAGTCAACTCCTGGCACAGACGCAGCGCACGATGGAATTGAGCGAGGTTTGACGTACGAATAGTTCCCGTTCGAGCAACGTTCCATCCCGATCCCAGGAAAGACTGTGGTCTGATTGGTGGCACTTTGACTCAATTTTGCCTCGCTCTTAGACTCCCGCCAACCGCAGGACGAACCGTCGCAGCGGCGGCCGAGAACGACCTCGAGAGGACGTTGGCAGATGTCTGATGGAAGCTCCGGGTCAAGTCAACGTCGCAGGTCCCAGACGTCCCAGATCGCTCAGGCGTATCGCACTGCACATGAGATTCTTTCTGCGGCGCTAGGATTGGGTGTGTTGACAGGAGGCGGTTACTGGCTGGACAGCAAACTTGGCTGGACGCCGGCATTGACAATTTGTGGTGCTTGTCTTGGTTTTGTTGTTGCCGGCGTCTCTCTGAGAGTCCTCCTGCGACGACTGGATCAGGAATCGAAAAAGAAAAAGCGGAAGTCCAGTGAAGGGGAGACTCAATCCGAGTGAATGCAGCTCCTGAAACTGGCACTTTGAAATCAGCCGTCTGGCTGACGTTCGTGATGGCGGTGGGGTGGGCCGTAAGTTTCTGGCCCGCCAGAATACTGCACGGTCACTCCGGTGTCTCGTGGATGACACTTGCAGCGTTTTGCTGTCTGGTGCCTGGTTGGATCGTTGTTTTCCTTTCTCGACTCGCTATCTTTCGCAACGACTTACTGGCGATGGTGGTTCAGACTCTGTTGCGGCTTGGTCTGGTGGGTGCCGTGGCATTGGCCGTGGTGGTGCAGCGTCCCGAAATCGGGGTGTCTGACTTTTACGGTTGGCTCATAGGGTTCTACTTGCTGGCTCTGGCTGCAGAGACCATTCTCAATCGCCCGGCTGGTCGTGATGCCCGTTAGTTGTGGTGTGGATTTCACAGTTTCGTAGAAGACTTCGCAGGCATATTCGGAAATCATGCTTTCAGTCAACGAACACGAGGAAGATGTTTTTCATCATGTGCGGGATGCGATCGGGTTTGACATACCCGGTGGCCATGCGGACGCGCATGGGCATGCTTTGCTGGACTATTCGCTCCCCAATATTCTTGGGTTGCAGCTGACAAAATTCATGGTGCTGCAGGTTGTGGCGGCAGTGTTCGTGCTGATTGTATTTCGGGGGCTGGCCAAACGGATTCGTTCAGGGCAGCCAGCGACAGGTCGATTCTGGAATTTCTGGGAATCGATCGCATTGTTTATTCGTGACGAGGTTGTTCGTCCCACGATCGGCGACCATGATCCTCACCACCATGAAGATCATCACAGAAATGTTCATCCTGGGCATGAAAAAACATCGGTTGCCCATCCGGCGGATCAGTATCTGCCGTTCATTTGGAGTTGTTTCTTTTACATTCTGATCTGCAATCTGCTTGGCGCTGTTCCGTGGATGGGATCGGCAACCGGTAACTTGAATGTGACTGGCGTGCTGGCTGGTTCGGCATTTGTGGCGACAGTGTTTTTTGGTTTTCGGGCGATGGGGCCGGGCGGTTTCTTTCACAACATGATGCCCGACACGGGGCTGCCGGGTGCATTCGGTTCTGTGCTGACTTTCGGGATCTTCGCAATCGAGATTTTTGGCTTCTTTATTAAGCATTCGGTACTGGCGGTTCGTCTGTTCGCAAACATCATGGGCGGACACACGGTCATCGCTGTAATTCTTGGTTTCATTGCTCAGGCGTCTCACAGTGGTTTTGCCATCTGGGGGCTTGTGGCTGCTGGAAGCATTGTTGGTCAGGTGTTTATTGGGTGTCTCGAATTGTTTGTGGCGTTTCTGCAGGCTTATGTGTTCGCGTTTCTGGCGACCATTTTTATTGCAGGCGCTGTTCACAAGCACTGATTGATTTTGGTGGTTTTGGGTTCGTCTTTTGGATGCACGACCCGGAAAGATTCGCCTGACAGGCGAGTTTCTGGTCTGCGAAGCTACTGTACCGAGAGGAGTTTAACGTGAGTCGATTTGTTCGATTGGCCTTTTTAGTGATGGCTGCATTTGTGGCAATGTCCGTTCCGGCAATGGCACAGGATGGTGGCACATCGATCAGCTTTTCTGGCTCCTTCGGTGCCGGACTTGTTCTGATGGGTGCTGGTTACGGGATCGCGAAGATCGGTTCTTCCGCAGTGGAGAGCATGGCTCGTCAGCCGGAAGTTGCCGGTGACATTCGCGGTGCGATGATTGTTGCCGCCGCTCTGATCGAAGGGGCAACGTTCTTTGCACTGATCGTGTGCCTCGTTGCGCGTTCCAGCTAGTTGACATTCGGCGTGCGGATGTTTTCTGCCGTTTGTCTTGAGGGTTCTTACTCTGGTGCGGTGCTGAGATGGGTAGATCGTTTTCTTCGTGGCTGTTGATTCTCGGGTGCTGCCTTGCAGTTGGACTTTGTCTCTCTGTCGGGCGTGCTGGCGCTGATGAGGTTGGTGCTGCGGGCGCTCAGGGTGATTTGCCTGCTGAGGCTGGCTCGGATCACCATTCGGCCGAGCTTTCAGAAGGTGAAGTCGCCACAGGTGAACATGCTGAGAATGGTCCGCCAATGTCGTTCACGGCAGACTTGGCGCTTTGGTCGCTCATCGTATTCGTGTTGTTTCTCTTCATTCTGAAGAAGTTTGCATGGCTTCCGATGATTGAAGGGCTGGACAAGCGCGAATCCGGCATTCGTAAAGCAATCGCTGATGCTGAAGACGGCCGTCGCAAGTCGCAGGCTTTGTTGGCAGAGTACGAGCAGAAACTGAAGATAGCGGAGCAGACGGTGCAGGCCATGGTTGCAGAGGCCCGACGTGACGCCGAACGGACGGGGCAGGACCTGATTGCGAACGCTCAGCGTGAAGTTGAAGCCGTTCGGGATCGTGCCAAAGAAGATATTCGGCAGGCAAGGGATACGGCTCTGTCGGAAGTTTTTACGCAGATGAATTCTCAGATCGTGCGCGCAACGGAGCAAGTCCTTGGGCGTGCGTTGCAGGATATCGATCAGGATCGCCTGATAGGTGAGGCATTGGCGGAAGTCTCTCGCTGACGGAAAGCGGGCCGTGTTGGCTTCATGCGAATACGTTGTGGTGCATTACCGGTGGCTGATCCCCGGTACGCCAGGCAGTAGCTGGAGTGGACTGAGTTTTTGGAGTACCGGAGGGCTAATGCCCACCGCTCGCGATTGTGTTCGGGGATCGTTATGTCCGACAAGAGTGCAGAACATCGTCCTCACAGCACACTGGAAGATCCTGGTGCGCTGGCTGTTGCTGCGATGTACGCTCGCTCGTACATGACGTCTGCTGTTCAGAATGGCGTGGCTGCTCCAGAAGAGGAGCTGAATTCATTGGTGGACGATATCCTGGGGCGGTTCCCGGAATTCGAAGAATTGTTACTGTCCGATTCCGTCGGGCGTGATGACAAGCTGGCGATTGTGGATCGAACGATTGCTCCAAAATCGTCTGAATTCTTTGCCAACTTTCTGCGAGTTTTGATTCGGCATGGTCGAATTGCGATGCTGCCGATGATTCAGAGTGTGCTTGGTCGGATGCAGGAAGAGGCCGCTGGAAAGCGGCGTGTTCATGTGCGCAGTGCCAGGCCGTTGTCGAATAGTTCACGATCTCAGATTCGTGAACAGTTACAGAGTAAACTGGGGTTTGAGGCCCTGCTGCAGGAAACCGTTGATGCGTCGTTGATTGGCGGCATGATCCTGCAGGTTGGTGATACGGTTTATGATTCATCCCTGCGATCCCGGCTCAAAGAGCTGAAGGGTCGTTTGGTGGAGAAAGCACTCAATGAAATTCAAAGCGGACGAGATCGCTTCAGTCATCCAGAAGGAGATTGAAGACTTTCGCGGTCAGGTCGTGACCGCAGAAGTGGGTCGCGTGATTGAGGTTGGTGACGGGATTGCCCGTTGCACCGGCCTTTCCACAGCGATGTCGGGCGAGATGCTGGAGTTCTCGAACGGTACGCGCGGCCTTGCGTTCAACCTGGAAGAGAACAGCGTCGGCGTCGTGATTCTCGGGGATTACCTGAAGATCAAAGAAGGCGACGAAATCCGTTCTACGGGCAAGCTGCTGTCAGTACCTGTCGGTGATGCGCTGTTGGGTCGTGTTGTCGATCCGCTGGGCAATCCGCTGGACGGCAAAGGCCCGGTCCTGACGCCTCACTCACGCCCCGTCGAATGGCAGGCCGCCGGAGTGGCGGAACGTCAGCCGGTTCGGGAGCCGCTGCAGACCGGGATCAAAGCCATCGACGCGATGACACCGATCGGACGCGGCCAGCGCGAGCTGATCATTGGTGACCGCAAGACCGGCAAGACCGCTATCGCGATTGACACGATTCTGAATCAGAAGGATACAGGCGTTATCTGCGTCTATGTGGCCTGTGGTCAGCGTGGTTCCTCGGTGGCCGGAGTGGTTGAGATTCTGCGTCAGAGTGGGGCATTGGATTATACGATCGTGGTCGCCGCGAGCAGTGCCGACCCAGCCCCGGTTCAGTATTTTGCGCCGTACGCGGGTGCGGCGATGGCTGAATACTTCATGTATCAGGGCAAGCACACATTGGTCGTGTATGACGACCTTTCGAAGCAGGCCGTTGCGTATCGCCAGTTGTCTCTGCTGATGCGCCGGCCCCCCGGGCGTGAAGCATTCCCGGGAGACGTGTTCTATTGCCACAGTCGATTGCTCGAACGAGCGGTGAAGCTCAACGACGAACTGGGTGGCGGTTCGATGACGGCATTGCCGATTGTTGAAACGCTGGAGGGCGAAGTTTCTGCCTACATTCCGACCAACGTGATTTCGATCACGGACGGTCAGATTTATCTGGAATCGGACTTGTTCTGGAAAGGCATTCGCCCAGCCATTAACGTCGGTGTTTCCGTCAGTCGCGTGGGCGGCAACGCTCAGAACAAGGCAATGAAGAAAATCGCCGGAAGTCTGCGACTCGACCTTGCCGCATTCCGGGAACTTGAAGCATTCGCGCAGCTCGGTACAGAACTCGACAAAGCCACTCAATCACAACTCGATCGCGGCTATCGGATGGTGGAACTGCTCAAGCAGCCACAGTACGGTCCTCTGCACGTGGCCGATCAGGTTGTTGCGATTTATGCCGGGGCCAGGGGTTATTTCGACAAGGTCCCCGTGAACAAAGTGCAGGAAACTGAACGCCAGTTGCACGAGTTCATTCGGACAGAACATGCGGATATGCGTGACAAGCTGATTGCTCAGGCGGCATTGTCAGATGAAGTTGAAGGCATGTTGAAAAAGGCTCTGGAAGCGTTTGTGGCGCGACTTGCGTCGAAAGATTAGCGTCCGTACTTCTGAATTGGTGATGACGGACAGGAATGTCCATCCTATCAAAATGTGGTTTGATTCATGGCTAACAGACGCTTACTTGTCAAACGGCTCAAGGCGGTGCGCAATATCCGCAAGATTACGCGCACGATGGAGTTGATTGCGACAAGTCTCTTCAAAAAGGCGATGGATCGCGCCACGGAAGCTGCTGAATACACTCGGAAGATTTCTGAGATTGTCGGGGATCTTGGGCGAGCCAACCTGAAGTTTTCCCATCCGTTGCTCGAACAGCGTGCGGAAGAGAAGCGCAGCGTCTTACTGGTGCTGACGGCGAATCGCGGACTGTGCGGCGGTTACAATGCGAGTGTTCTGCGACAGTCCCTGGTTCATATTCGAAGCCTGAAAGAGAAAGGGATCGAGTTCCAGCTGGAAGTTTCAGGCAAGCGCGGGATCAAATTCCTGAATTATCAGAAGATACCAATTCACACGCAGTACACAACGTTTGAAGATCAGCCGTCGTTTGCGGCGGTTGAGGCATTGGGAACTCGCTACGCAGAAGACTTCATTGCAGGTCGAATTGACCGCCTTGATGTGGCGTATACTCAGTTTGTGACATCTTCGAAACAGTTTGCCGTTGTGGAAACGTTGCTGCCGATCGGCAGTCTGGATGGTGGCACAGAAACAAAGCCTGAAGCAGGAATTGACTACGAATTTCTGCCGTCGGCTCAGGAAATTCTGGCAGAGATTGTGCCAGCAGCTTTCCGGGCAAAACTCTTCAAGTGTTTTCTCGATGCAGCCGTGAGCGAGCAGATCGCCCGCATGGTGGCCATGAAGGGCGCGACAGAGAATGCCGACGAAATGGCGGGCAGTCTGAAGCAGCAGTACAACCGAGCTCGACAGGCCGGGATTACTTCGGAATTGGCAGAAATCATCGGTGGTGCGGCAGCACTGGGTTAATTATTTACGTTTTTGAAACAGCAGTCACGGGGCGAATGACCCATGAGCGAGACAATGACAGCAGGTAAAGTTTCTCAGGTAATTGGATCGACGTTTGATGCCCGGTTTCCGGAAGAGCATCTGCCCGACATTTACAACGCCGTTCTGATTGAAGCCGATGTGAAGGGCAACAAAGTCAAGGTCACCGGAGAAGTTCAGCAGCATCTCGGCGGTGGCCGGGTTCGCTGTGTGGCTCTGGGTAATACTGACGGCATGCGACGCGGCATGGACGTAATCGATACCGGCAAGCCGTTGTCTGTGCCCGTTGGGAAGGCCACGCTGGGACGCGTTTTCAACGTCCTTGGCGATCCCATTGACGGTCGCGGACCTGTGGCCTATGACGAACGCTGGCCGATTCACCGTCGCCCCCCGTTAATGGAAGACCTTAGCCCAAAGGCCGAGGTTTTTGAAACGGGGATCAAGGTGATCGACCTGCTGACTCCGTTTGTTCGCGGTGGAAAAGCAGGATTATTTGGAGGAGCCGGTCTCGGTAAGACCGTGATTCTTACTGAATTGATTGCTCGTATCGCCAGTGCCCACGGGGGCTACTCTGTTTTCGCCGGCGTGGGCGAGCGAACTCGTGAAGGAAATGACCTTTGGCTGGAAATGCAGGAAACCAAGATCGGTACATCAGACCGATCGGTGATTGAACAGACTTGCATGGTGTTCGGTCAGATGAACGAACCACCGGGTGCTCGTCTGCGAGTTGCCTTGTCAGCTTTGACGATGGCCGAGTGGTTTCGTGATGCGACGGGAGCGGACACGCTGTTGTTCGTCGATAATATTTTCCGATTTTCGCAGGCCGGCTCAGAAACGTCAGCGTTGCTTGGACGTATGCCGTCCGCTGTAGGTTACCAGCCAACACTGGGTACGGAGCTCGGTGAACTTCAGGAACGTATTACCTCGACGAAAAACGGGGCGATTACATCCGTGCAGGCCGTGTACGTACCGGCGGACGACGCAACCGACCCCGCACCGGCAACGGCGTTTGCTCACCTGGATGCGTTCATTTATCTGGAACGACGAATTTCTGAAAAGGGGATTTACCCGGCGATCGACCCGTTGGCATCGTCCAGTCGACTTCTGGATCCGCAGTACGTTGGTCAGCGTCACTACAATGCCGCTCGTCGCGTGCAGCAGACTCTTCAGCGATACCGTGAGTTGCAGGACATTATCGCGATTCTGGGTGTGGATGAATTGAGCGAAGACGACAAAATGGTCGTGCATCGTGCACGACGCATCGAGCGTTTTCTGTCCCAGCCTTTCCTTGTGGCGGAAGTCTTCACCGGCAAAGCAGGAAAGATCACTCCGCTGGCGGACACGATTCGCAGCTTCGAAGAACTCTGCGACGGCAAATGGGATCACCTTCCGGAATCAGCATTCATGTATGTGGGTGCGATCGAAGAAGCGGAAGAACAGTACAAGAAAATGCAGGCCGGGGCCTAGTGCTCTTTCAACCATGAAACGAGGAGTTGTGGCTTGAAAAATGGGTCAGGAGCCAATATTGCGGAGCACCCTTTGGGCCATTTGGCAATTGGTTCCTGACCCCTTTTCCAGGCCTGACAGAGCACTAGTGTCGTATTGCCGCAGGATGCAGGATCATTGTCGTCCTGCCGTCGAGGAAAATCATCATGGCCGAACTCAGTCTGATTCTCGTCACTCCGGAACGAACATTGTTCGATCGTCCGATTGCGTCGGTCCGCGTTCCATTATTTGACGGATCTGCGGGGTTCTACCCGGGTCGTGCGCCGCTGGTGGGACGACTGGGAATTGGCGAACTGCGACTGACGGAAGCATCCGGTGCTTCTGAATCATACCTCATTGACGGTGGCTTCGTGCAGGTGAAGGGCTCAGTCGTGTCCGTATTGACGAACGAGGCGGTACCCACATCTGAACTCAGCCGCAAAGTCGCTGTTGCGAAAATCGATGAAGCCAACGCAGAGCGTTCGAAAACGGATGCAGAATACGCGGCCTCCGCGCACCGGCTTGAGAAAGCTCGAAAGATGCTGGCACTGGCGAGCAAGGATTAGGCAGTTAAGGACTAACCGGCCATGAACAAGTTTGATCCTCGTATTGATGCACTTGTGATGGAAACCAGAACGCTCTGGGATTCGTCTGTTGGCACTGTGTCTGACGAAGACCGCCGTTGGGTCGCGAAGTGCATTCACGAACAGCCACAATTGGCATCTCACCTCGAGTATGAACGCAGCCACACCGGGTTTACCCGGACAATTACTGTAAGTCTGGAAGATATCCAGCGTCTGTATCTGTCACGGTAGATTGCGTCGCCATGCTTTGAAAAAGGGGTCAGGAACCAATAGTGCGAAGCACCATGCGGGCCATTTGGCTATTGGTTCCTGACCCCTTTTTTAAAGCTGACAAAGCACCAGGCTCTTGATTGAACGGAGATTCACGCCCATGCGACGGGCATGAAATTCCATCATCCGATCAGCACATATCCCGCTGCTGTCGTTTTTTTTCGATTCGGTAGGATTCCGGCATGAGTTGCCGTAAGATTCCTTGACGCGCATGCCGCTGAAATGTTTCGGTGGCGCAAGGGGGCTGTTTGCCGCATGCGTCGGATCATGTTTTGATGTGGAGACCATGCGATGCGTAACTTGATGATTGTGACTGTATTGTCAGGATTGTGGTGTGGTGCCACCGGATGCAGCGAAGGTGAAGCGCCGTCTCCAGCTGTTGGTGAGAAGACAACTGGTGAGCCAGGTGTGGTCGCTGTTGCGCCAACCAGTGAAGCAGATTCCAATGCCGCTCCGCATATGGATCTTGTTGAGACAACCCCGGCGGATGCGCCAGGTCCTGCTGGTGAACAAGCCCCTGCGGGCGAAACCAGTCCAACAGCAGACCTGATGATCGGCGACGCAGCTCCACCGATTTCGATTGCGAAGTGGGTTCAGGGAGATCCGGTCGATGCGTTCGCAAGCGACAAAGTGTACGTCGTTGAATTCTGGGCGACATGGTGTGGGCCGTGTCTTGCAAGTATGCCCCACATTGCATCACTGCAGACGGAGTACGGTGACAAAGTCAAATTCATAGGCGTCAGTGCTGAAGAAGAAGAGGTGGTTTCGGAATTCATGGCACAGGAATCGCGAGGCGGAAAGGTGTGGTCAGAAGTACTGACGTACACGATTGCGCTTGATGAAGAACGCAAGACCAATACTGCGTATATGGAGGCGGCCGGTCAAAATGGAATTCCGTGTGCATTCATCGTTGGAAAAAGCGGAAAGGTGGAATGGATCGGCCATCCTGCGGCCATCGACGAACCGCTGCAGCAGGTTGTTGATGGAACCTGGGATCTGACGAAGGCTCGAACCACATTTTTGGCAGAACATGAAGCCGAGGAAATGATGCAGGAGATTGGTCCGAAGATCAACGCGGCACTCCAAAAGGGTGACTTCAAGACGGGCGTGGCATTGATTGAACAGCTCATCGAAAAGTTTCCGGAGAACGACCAGTTCAAACAGGCTCGATTTCAGTTTTTGCTGAAAGGCGAAATGTTTGACGAAGCGAACAAAGCGGCGGAAGCACTGATCAAAGAGTCCAATGACAACGCTCTCGAGTTGAACCAGTTGGCATGGATCATGGCCACCGGCGTCGCCGGCCCCGGACCAGATCTGGACCTGGCACTCTCCGCAGCGAAACGTGCTGAAGAACTGACCGAATCAAAGGATGCCTCGATCCTGGATACCGTCAGCCGCGTCCTGTTCAAAAAGGGTAACATTGAAGACGCGATTGCGAATCAGAAAAAGGCCATTGAAATTGCCAGCCCAGGTGACACAGAACAATTCGAAGCGAGTCTGAAGGAATTCGAAGCCGCGCTGAAAGGCGATGATCCGGAAGCGAAGCCAGCCGACACCGACGAAGCAAAACCAGCAGACGATGGTGAAGCGAAGCCAGCCGAAACAGATGCTGCCAAGCCCGCTGACGACGCTGATGCAAAACCGGCGGAAAGTGATGCTGCTGCACCAGTTGAAGGTGATGCAGCCAAGCCCGCAGATGACGCTGCCAATTGAGGAGGCTGTCATAGTCGGCAGAGATGTTCCTCTACGGCACGAACTCGCTGGTCATCATAATAGCGTCGCGGTGAATGCCGCTGTGTTCGAGGTCCGCCTGAAGTTGTTTTTCAGCCGAAGCGCGGGCGCTCTCGCGAATCAGGACGCGGACTTTGATCCCGTTTGAGTCGCCTTTGGCGAGTGACGCCAATTTCACAATACGAGACAGTTCAGCGGGGCGAAGGATGTTCACGGGCGTTCCCGGCAGTTCGATCAGGTACTGGTAGTCATCGATCAGTACCGTGAGCATGTTGCCGGAGAGCGCTTTGCGTTCGTCTTCGGTCAGGCCACCAATGATCAGATCAGGAGCGGCCAGGCTGGATTCCTTGGACTCTTTTTTTTCGTCTTTGGGCGCGGGGCCCTTCACAGTGCTGGCTGTCGTTGATTCCACTCCCGTACCGGAACCGCTCGCACCCGTCCCGCCAGGCCCAAAGCCTCGAAACAACAGGAACAATGCCAGACCGATCAACAGCGCGCCGCCCCCCATCCCGGCGCGTGATGTGCCACGCACGATTCTGCCTGGGAGCGGCACCTTATCATTTTGTTTTGACATCACTGACCTCATAAAAAATTCTCAGACAGCACAGGTGGTTAAGGCACCGGTGGTTTCGCTGAGTTGAACAGTGAACCCTGAGCACGATAACCAATGATTGAGAAATCATACCATCGCGTGCCGCCAGCGTCACTGCGAAGTTGTTCCATCAGCAATGGCATCGCGTCAATGGCCCGGCGACGGGCCACTGCCTGGGCGTCGCTCCACGTCAGCAGCACCACGATCAGCGATTTAGGCTCAGAAAATGATTTGCTGGATTCAAAAAGTCGCGCCGCCAGATCCGCGTCGGTGGCAAAATCCGTCACAAATGACTGCTGGCTGTCGGTGATAAAGGCCTGACCGTTTTCCTGAACATGAATTTCCCAGATCGTGACATGCTTCTGCATTTCATCGACTTGCAGCATAAAGCGAAATATTTCTTCACCACGGGCCTGCATGAGTTTCTGGAGTCGTTCAGCGGCGTCCTGCAGGCGTTTTGCATCGTCAGAGGAACCGGATGTCCGCAATTTGAGGACTTCGGCCATAACGTTGCCGGGAAGATTGAGCGATTCTGCCAGAATGGAACCGATCTGTTGATGTTGATTCAGAATGCTGCGAAATCTCTCGTCGTACGTCTTGCTGAGTTCCGCCAATGAAGCTTTTCGATCGGCGACATCCTTTTCCAGTGCCAGCCTGCGTTGTTCCATGCGGGCGTCTTGTTCGGCCAGTCGCGTGTCGAGCGATTTTTCCCGGGCGGCGAGCGCTTCCTGCGCGGCAACGGACCGATTGCGGTTCTCAATATATTGTGAGAACATCACGATCAGCAGCAAATCCAGCAGCGGGGTGAGTTGCAGCGCGAGGCGTCGTTTTGGCAACATCAGGTCGAGCCCTCCGACCGCTGATTCGCCAGTCCAAGTTCGCGTTTTGCGCGAGCGACCATGTCGCGCACATGCGTGCGACTGTCAGTGAGTCGATTAAAGCGGATTTCCAGAATACTGTTGATAAACATCAGCACGATCGCGGCACATATTCCGGCAAACGTGGTCCAGATAGATTCACCAAAGCGTTCCATCACCACATTCACCGTGGAAGCTGATTGTCCGGAAGCATCAGACTGCAGAGCCGACCCGATGGCCAGCACGGTCCCGAGCACGCCGCTCAGCGGATACGCTTCGATCATGGTTCGTGCGACGTGTGTTGCCGTTTCGAAGGACAGGGATTCCAAATAACGTCGTTTTTCATCCAGAATCTGCATTCGCCTCAGGCACTCGGATCGATCTTCGCTGCGACTTCCATCGGAAAGTACGTCATTCACGTCCTGCACAAACGCGTCGATCTGCGTCGTCAGGGGCACGCCGCGTTCCAGCACACTGCGGTGTCTGAGGCCACGGGTATAGTCATCCAGAGTTCCGGCGATCACCCGCAGGTCGCGTGCACACCAGCTGCGCAGGAACAAAAAGTACAACAGATGCAACAGTGCGGCGACGGCAATGACGGGCGTGGATAAACTGGAAAAGAACTGCAGCCACTCGCCAATGTTGCCTGACTGTGGGATGTGAAATGACATGGAGAACGCTCACAGGATCGAAAGGTGCGAATCAGTGGCTCTCGGCGACGCTGAGGCTCAGCACCGCCGATCCGCAATGAAGGGGATAGACCGGGACGGTAATTCGAAATTCCCAAAATGTCCAGATCCAACGTCCGTCAGCGGCTGCGGAATGAGTGGGATTCTTCAACGCGGGGCGGTTTGGATCAAAAACAGGTTTCCTCAGTGAATCGTAACGATTACAGGGCGAATGAGGCAGTTCTTGCTGCAAGTTTCGAGTCAGTTCAGGCGATTGAGAGTACGTGGATTCCTTACCACAACTCCGATTGCGTATAGCTGTACGGAATGCGCCACAGGTGGCAACGCTAGCGTTCGATTCGAAATCGCGGCCTGTGCAAGCACTGTTTAATCTTCTGAATTTCTGAATCGGCGAAGTCGATCCATAGATCCATAAGGAGGATATTATGCTTGTACTTTCACGGCAGAGCGACGAAACGATCATCATTGGTGACAATATTCGCATCACCATCGTTGAAGTGAGGGGTGATAAAGTTCGCATTGGAATTGATGCCTCAAGCGCGATGTGGCAGTTCACCGTCAGGAGATCACGACGCGATTCGACGCGATGCGGAAAAAGCGGCTCGCCCGATCTGAAGTCGCCTGATAATTCGCCGAAATCAACGCAGAATGGCCTGCGGAGGTGCAAACTTCCGCAGGCCATTTTGCGTTTCCGGCCTGGTGTCGGAAACAGGTCTCGTCGCGTCGATTGTGAAATTGGCAGGAGCCTTGCGCTGGGCTGTTAAAATCCGGGGTTGACGCCGTTATTTGATGCGCCAGTTTTGTTCCCCCTTTTTTCTGTCGCCCCGTGCCAGCTTGCCCGGCACGAGCGAACGTTTTGGGGTTAGTTCAGGATGCGTGACGACGGGCCTCCCGGTTGACTTGCCCAGCCGGAAGGCGAAGTTTTGCAGGTGAAACTTGGCTTCCTGCGAGGCAATCTGGACAGGGGAGCGATGGCGTTTACGATTGTGTGTTAATTCCAAATCGTGCGTTCCTGCCGGACAAGCCGGCAAGGGGACGGAAGGAAAATAGAACTTTTTCGTCCCGGAAAATCATAAGGCAATACCCAGTTTTTAACGGCCTAGCCTTGCCCGCCCGAAAATCGACGTGGATTTCACCTTCACCGAAATCCACGATTTCCCCCGTCCGGTGCCTTAAAGTTCAATCCGCTCGATTCCTTGCGAGCAAACGGTAGAATGCTCGTTAAGTGATGTTTGAAGTGTCTGCCCCTCGCTCCTCAATTCGGAGACCCACATGCGACAGCAAAGGACCGCTGCGTTGGTGAGAACCATTGCTCTGCTCGCCTTGACGGCGCTCGCCGCGCCAGGAATGTCTCAGACCAAGCCCGCCGTGTCACAGGAGCAGCCAAAGCCGGAGAGCGATGTGAAATCCGGGCCGAAGCCGCTCGAAGCGCTGCCCGCGAAACTCAACAGCGAACTCGCAGGCGCCACGCCACTCAATGCCGAGGGCACGGTCTTGATCGATGTGAAAGCCAGGCGTGTTGTGCTGCGGACGGAAGTTGCCTGTCGGGACTGCATTCTGGAAATGTTTCTGGTGCCGGAAGGAAATCGTGAACACGAAACGATTCTGCGTGTTCGTTCCAAAGCCTACGTCATTCACACGGCTCTGCTGGCGTTAGGGCTGGAACCGGGGAAACCAGCGGCGTTTTCGCCGGAGTTCGTCGCGCCGTCCGGGCCTGAGATTGCACTGCAGGTTGTGTGGCTGGACGACAAGGGCATGCTGCAGCGTGCGGATGTCGGCGACTGGATTCGACACAACGTACATCGCTACTATTCCGCGCCGTTGTCAGGACCACCGCCGGGCTTGCAACTGCCGTACAAGAACCTTCGGTGGGACAAGTTTAACAATGAAATCCTGTGGTACGGCCCGATGACCGAAGAAGAACGTACCGATCTGCTTTCTAAATGGAAAAAAGACGAATATCAGAAAGCGATTGAAACATTTTTCGCGGAAGGTAAGTCACGTCCCATGAAGGCGTCGTTTGTCTTTACCGGCAGCAGTCTCTACAAAGACGAGGAGACCGGGGAGGAGTTCTATCAGGCAGAAGGCGGTCATCTGATCTGCACGTCGAACTTCCCGGATGCGCTGTTGGATGTTCGTGAGGAAAGCTCTGCCAGCGATGGCGGGCAGACGTACGAGGCCTGGACAGAAAACATTCCGCCGGTAGGGACGACGGTGCTGCTGGTCATGTCTCCGCGTGCGGACGCGAGCAAGGATGAAGCGCATTCCGCACGCAAAGACGGTTCCAAAGCACCAGCGGAAAAGCCTCTGAAAGTTCCCTGAGATGATTGATACTCACTGCCATTTGGATGCAGAAGCATTTCACCAGGAAATAGACGCCGTCCTGCAGCGCGCGACGGATGCAGGTGTGGAAGCCATCCTCACGGTCGGCACAACACTCGAGTCCAGCCAGGCAGCCATTGTCCTTGCGAATCGCTATAAGTTTGTGCGGGCCATCGTCGGCATTCATCCCAACTATGTCCAGGCAGCGAAACCCGGTGACTGGGAAAGAATCGAGGAACTCGCGACTCACCCGGCAGTCGTCGCAGTCGGTGAAACGGGACTCGACAAATACTGGGACCACACTCCGCTCGATCAACAGCAGGAATACTTCGTTCGGCACATTGAATTGTCGAAACGCATCAGCAAGCCATTCGTCGTGCATTGCCGCGAAGCCGACGTTGAAGTCCTGGAAGTCCTGAAAGCGGAATCGCAAAGCGGTCCGTTCATCGGAGTGATGCACGCGTTTTCCGGCGATGCACAGATGGCGGCGGAATGTCTGCAACTGGGGATGTTCCTGTCATTCGCCGGAATGCTGACGTTTCGTAAGAACGAAAGCATGCGCGCCGTCGTCGCCACGGTGCCGCTCGATCGACTTCTCGTCGAAACCGACGCACCGTATCTGGCACCGCATCCGAATCGTGGCAAACGCAATGAGCCCGCGTGGGTCCGTCTGACCTGTGCCTGCCTCGCCACTGCACACGGATTAACAACAGAAGCCATGGACGAACAGACAACGTCAAATGCACGAAGACTCTTCGGCCTGGACCACGACTTTGGCGAACGGCATGCGTAAGCTTGCCGGTACATTGCAAATTCAAAAAAAGTACGTTCACGTGCCAACTCACTCACTTGGTGTACCGGTGGGCTGACGCCACACCGCTCGCCGAGTCAGACATTCAATCAACACGTCGCAGGAGATATTCATGCATCGATTCCTTCTTACCAGTCTCATTGCCGGTCTGCTTCACTCGACCGTATGCAGCGCAGAATCCGTCGGCGTGAAAGTCGCGCCGTACCTCGGTTATGAAAAGGCCGTGCATCTGACAAATGGACAGATCAATGTGGTGCTGTGCCCGGAGGTCGGCGGACGCGTGCTGGAGTATGCCCTCAACGGGAACAACGCCCTGTATCTGTCAGAGGACGAAAAAAAGTGGAAACCCGGCGATCGTCCGGAATCCTCCGCCGGGCGCTTTGACATCGGCCCGGAACTCATCATTCCGCCGCGTCCGACGCTGTGGAACGGAGCATGGACGACTGAGATCGTCGCCGACCGCCACGCACGACTCACGAGTCCCGACGATCCATCGACCGGCGTCCGCCTGATCCGTGATTTTGTGCTGGACGAAAAATCGACGCACCTCAGTTGTACGCAGACGATTCACAACATCTCAGACAAGCCCGTGGAATGGTGTCACTGGAGTCGCACGTTTGCCGTTGGACGCGGGATTTGTTTGATCCCCCTCACGGCCCCCAGCCGATTCCCGAAGAGTTACGTGATGTACGAAGAGGGATCGCTGATCAACATGAATCCCGATGATCCCAACATCCGCGTGCGAGATGGCTTCCTGGAGATTCTCGGCACCCCGCGAAAACCAAAACTCGGCATGGACAGTTACGCGGGCCTGATTGCGTATCTGTCGCCGAACGATCTGCTGTTCGTGAAGCGTTTCAGGACATTCCCTGAGCGCGTCTACAACGAAGCGGCAGGACTCACGATTTCCATCTGGTATCCCGACAACGCCATGGTTGAACTGGAACCCATCGGCCCGCGCGAACGCCTCCAGCCCGGCGAACACGCTGGCTTTACCGAAGAATGGTTCCTCACGGAAATGCCATTTCCACCGTCCCGTGAAGTCGATCTGGAAACCGTCAGGAACGCACTTCCTTAGGTGGGCTCCTGCCGATCTTCAGGAAGCTGCCGCCAAGCAGCTCGAAACAGGCTGAAAAACTCCACTCTCGGGCAGGTTCACGTTACAATGCTGATCGTTGGCGTTGTTTGGTTGTCGGGCAAGGTGCATAAATCATGTTTGCGGATCGAGTCATTCTGTATTGTCGCGCTGGTGATGGCGGGAATGGGTGCAGCAGCTTTCGTAAGGAGATCTTTGTTCCTCGCGGTGGCCCGGATGGCGGCGATGGCGGCGATGGCGGCGACATTATTATTCAGGCTGATGAGAATAAAGGCTCTCTTGGCAACCTTGTCGGTCATCGACACTGGAACTCAGATCGAGGTCAGCACGGGAGTGGTGCGCTCTGCACCGGACGTTGCGGCAAGCCCACCGTGATTCTGGTCCCCCCTGGAACGTTGATTACCGATTTGAAGCATGGTCATTTGCTCAAAGATTTGCAGCACCACGGCGACAGTGTCGTGATTGCAAAAGGCGGGCGTGGCGGGCGTGGCAACAAGCGCTTTGCAACTCCCTTGAATCGGGCTCCACGAGAATCGGAAGAAGGACATCCGGGCGAGTATCGCGAGATCTCGCTTGAACTCAAGATGATCGCCGACGTCGGCCTGATCGGAAAGCCAAACGCCGGGAAATCCACACTGCTGAGTCGCGTCTCGCGGGCGACACCCGAGATTGCCGATTATCCTTTCACGACAAAATATCCGAATCTTGGGGTGGTGAATGTCGGCTATGACTATGAGTTTGTGCTGGCAGATATTCCGGGGCTGATCGAAGGGGCTCATGCCGGCGTCGGTTTGGGTCACGATTTTCTGCGGCATGTCGAACGCACTCGACTGCTCGTGCATCTGGTCGAACCTGCTCCGATGGATCAATCTGATCCGCTCGACAACTACGCTCAAATCCGCGAAGAGCTGCGTTTGTATGATCCAAAACTCGCCGAGCGACCTGAAATTATCTGCGTCACCAAGGCTGAGCTTCCGGATGCAGAAACCTGCGCCGAACTCCTGCGGGAAGTCACTGTCAAAGAAGTGTTTTTGATTTCTGCGGTCACGGGCAAAGGTCTTCCTGAGTTAACTCGACTGATCATTCAACGGTTGGCGAAGCTGGAGCCCGAACCGGCAAAAGCGCAAGCGGAACATGAAGTGACAACGTAAGCCCTGACGCCATTCCACTCACAGGCTATCCGAAAAGGGGTCTGACCCTTTGTTTGGCAAGTCGATTATGTTGGTGTTTCCGTCTTGCTGGAGAGGGTCAGACCCCTTTTCGGATAGCCACTCACAGAGAGCGAACATGAAAGTGTTGTTGGCGAATCCTCGCGGTTTTTGTGCGGGGGTGAATATGGCGATTGAATGTCTGGACGAAGCCATTCGGCGCGTTGGAGCCGGCATCTATGTGTACCATGAGATCGTACACAACAAATACGTCGTCGATCGGTTTACGAAGCAGGGCGTCCGGTTCGTCAATTCTCTGGACGAAGTCCCTGTTGGCGGAATCCTGCTGTTCAGTGCTCATGGAGTCTCTCCGGAGGTTCGCAGCATTGCCCGTGAACGCAGACTTCAAACCGTGGACGCGACATGTCCGCTCGTCACGAAAGTGCATCTGGAAGCCATTCGTTACGCGAATCAGGGATTCAATATCCTGCTGATCGGACACGAAGGTCACGACGAAGTCATTGGGACCATGGGCGAAGCACCAGAGAGCATCACGCTGGTTGAAACGCCCGATGATGTCGGCAGGCTGCTGTTTACCAGCACCGACAAACTGGCGTACCTGACTCAGACGACACTCAGCGTGGACGAAGCTACAGCCGTCATCAACGCGCTCCGCAGCCGTTACCCGCAGATTGAATCACCAAAGAAGGAAGACATCTGCTACGCCACGACCAATCGACAGGATGCCGTCAAGGCTCTGGTCGAATCCGCGGAG
>JBBJME010000190.1:0-13592 GCA_037719765.1 Planctomycetaceae bacterium | reverse complement strand
GCTTCCAGTTTTCCTCACGCCTGCAAATCGAACAGTTTGGCAACGTGCGCGGGACTTGACCGAGCCAATATACTCCACGCGGCTGAAAATGACACTTTTGTGAGCACCGGATCGAGCAACACATTGAGCGCATCACAACAACTCCTCCGTCAATGGAAACTTCTTCAGCTGCTCGCAGAATCTCGCATCGGGATTCCACTCGCGGAATTGGCGACACAGTTCGAAGTGTCAGATCGCTCGATTCGACGCGATCTGGCTGTCCTGCAAACTGCTGGATTTGACATTCAGGAAGTCATTGGTGACCGAGGACTGAAGCGGTGGAAGATGAAGCCATTTTCTGAGCAAACAGGCTTCACGGTCACGGAGTTGCTGTCTGTCTACATGGCACAACGGTTTCTTGAACCATTGGCGGGTACTCCGTTCTGGACTGGAATGCATCGAGTCCTCGGTAAGATTCGAGGTGCCCTCGGCGATCAGGCAATTCGCTACCTGCACAAACTCTCCGGATCACTGCATGCAACTTCCGTGGGCGCCAGCGACTACAGCAAACGAGGCGAATTGATCGACAGCCTGATGCTGGCGATAGAAGATCATCTGATTACACTGATTACATATCAATCAGATCAGTCCACGGAGCCGGTCGAGCAGGAAGTCTATCCACAGGGTTTCGTCTTTCATCGAGGCAGCCTCTATCTGATCGCTTGGTCAAGTCGCCGAGCCGAAATACGCACGTTCAAGATGGATCGCATCGACGATGTACACGTCACAAAGCTCCCTGCCGCCGTGCCGCAGGGTTTTGACATTGAATCATGGCTGGAACACAGCTTCGGAGTTTTCCGCAGTGGCAACACCAGCCTTCACACAATTCGAGTTCGCTTCAGCAGAGAATCCGCCCGGTATGTTCGCGAATCGAACTGGCATAAGAGTCAGACGCTGTTACCTCAGAAAGACGGATCTCTGATCGCAGAATTTCAGTTGACGGACACACAGGAAATCAAACACTGGATCATGAGCTTCGGCCCATCCGCCACAGTCCTTGAACCCGTGGAACTCGCCGAAGAAATCTGCCATGATCTGACACGAATGCTCGATGCGTATGCTGCATCACCGAAGTCGTAAAACGTGCCCCGACTCTCCGAGGCGGGACTTTTCATTTCTCTTCCGCAAATGTGATATTGCCCGGCTTCACATCCGCCAGATAAATCCGCATGATCGCAGCATCCCAAAACGGATCCCATTCTGCCAGCGTTGAAATGACTCTCACGATTGCCGGCGAGCGATTTGAGATCGCCCAAGCCACGCCCACTCACCTTTATCTGCGAACTCCTGCAGAAATACCATCCGGATCTGCCGAGCTTTCAATTTCGATCGACGGCTCCGTCACACGACAATCCGTGCAACTCCTGAATCGCGTTCTGTTGAGTTCGGTTGACGTACCATTCGAGCGCGCTGGTGATACCCTACCCGGTCAGGAGTGACAGAATTTGCGAGCGGCATGCGTCAGCTTGCCGGTACAAAAACGCGGTACCGGAGAGTTCACGCCGCTCCGCTCGCCGGATGCATTTCGGACCGCGCAGAGCATAGCACCGATTTCCCCTGTCTCAGAGAGGCAGGGACCAATGGATCTCAGTCAATCCGGTTTATTGAGTCTTCGTCAACTGCGACCGAAGCGTCATTCCCAGCGCCACCGCATAACGTTGCAGCGTCAACATCGTTGGATTTGACGTGGTGTCATTCTCGAGGCGGCTGAGGACGGATCGACGAATACCTGTGCGATCCTCAATATCCGCCAGAGAAAGCTGCTGTCGCTCGCGTTCGAGTTTCAGATGTGCGACCAGCGAATCCACAACGTGCCGAGTCTCCAGCCAAGCGGATTTTTCTGAACGTGCCTCGTCCAGGATCTCATCCTTCGCCGCATCAGCCGCCACCCGCGCAGCATTCAAAGCCGCCTGCTCAGCAGGTGTCAGTTCGCGGATCACATGTTGTGGGCGTCGTTCAATCATGGGACCGCAGGTGGCAAAAAAAAGCGTCTGAGGCAGGCTCCATTCGGTGCTGCATGAGGCGCATAGCGTCTCGTCCCAGTCGCTAATGAGTAATGTGCAGTCCGTTGAGGGTTGAGTCAAGTGCTGAATGGCGTCTGTTACGTTCGACACGATAGCGAACATCGCGTCTGATATGTGCCCCGCTATGGAGTGGAGTCTGGGCGAGCCTGGAAAGCACCTCGTGCGAATTTTTTCGCACCCCGACAGGATCTGTCAGGGTGCTTTGATACAGTGCTTTTCTGACGTATTGATGAAAACGACGACTGCGATTCAGCCACGGCAGTGGCGGGAGCAGGTAGCCGTGGGCTGAAGCCCACGGTTTCGCACACCCCGAAACACCAAAGCTCCGACAGGGGCGACAGAATCCACCATGAATTCCCGCTGTCGCCCCTTTCGGGGCTATAGAACGATGTCAGTCATTGCACCGTGGGCTGAAGCCCTCGGCTACATGCCCTAGCCCCTCCGGGACCGTCTTTGGCTCGGTTCAATTCCCAAGGTGGCGCTGTTCAATTAATCAACGCGGCGAACTCATCACTCGGAGAGTGATGTCTACTTTGTCTGAACCACACTCCAACCCGGCGACTCCGTTCATTTGCGACGTCTCCAAATTCTGACACACTACACGAATATCCACCCCTCAATGAAACCGCATCGGTTGAGCAATCGACAATGACATTTGGTGAATTCTTCAAAACCGCCACCGGCGGAAACGTGCCACATAATTGGCAATCGGAATTGGGATCGGATGCTGCCTGCCGCAATCGGCTGATTCGCATACCGACAGGAATGGGCAAGACGCTGGGTGTTTTGCTGGCATGGCTGCATCAACGTCATCGCGAGTCGGAATCGAAATGGCCGCGACGTCTGGTGTGGTGTTTGCCAATACGGACGTTGGTGGAACAGACAGCGCGTGAGGCAACGACGGTCCTTGAACGCGCGGGATTCGCAGAGCAAGTGGATGTCCATTGCCTTATGGGCGGCAACGATGAAGCTGAGTGGTACGCGGAACCGGAACGTCCCGCGATTTTAATTGGGACTCAGGACATTTTGTTGTCGCGAGCCCTCAACCGCGGCTACGCAATGGGACGAGCAGCATGGCCGCGAGCCTTTGGCCTAATCAACAGCGACACGCTGTGGGTGATGGACGAAGTGCAGTTGATGGGTGTCGGGCTAACTTCCAGCGCTCAGATTCAGTCATTCTGGGAATCAGCATCGCAGCAAAATCCAAATGTAGGGTTAATTCCGCGGTCGACATGGTGGATGAGTGCGACTCTACAACCCGACTGGCTATCGTCTCCGGAAACCGAATCATTGATGCCGGTACTGAAAGGCGATCAGCTTTCCATAGCACCAACCGATCGGCTAGGACCTTTGTGGAATGCGATTAAGCCTGTCACGCTCAGTCAAACGCCAGTTGATGACTGGGCGAAACATGTTGTGGCGCAGCACGACAAGCATGAAGCAGATGCCCAGACCGGTCGCCAGACTCTCGTTGTTGTCAATACGGTCAAGCGGGCGAAAGAGCTGTTGTCCGCAGTCGACAAAGAACTCAAGGGCCGCGATGCCAAGCCGGAAACCAAGTTGATCCACAGTCGCTTTCGACCTTTCGAACGTCAAGGCTGGGCTGAGGAACTCTTATCTCGCAAAAAACTGAATGCTGATGTAAACCGGATTCTGATTGCTACGCAGGTCGTTGAGGCAGGTGTCGATATTTCCGCAAGCTGCCTGATGACTGAACTTGCTCCATGGCCGAGTCTCGTGCAAAGATTTGGACGAGCCGCTCGGTACGGCGGCCGTGCTGATGTGGTTGTACTGGATCATCGGCCAGATGACGATAAAAAAGCTCGGCCGTACCAACTGGATGAACTCAACGCTGCCCGCGATGCGCTTCAAAAGTTGTCGCATGTTTCCATCAAGAACCTGGAAGAATTTGAAACGCAGCTCAGTGAAACTAACCCGCAGAAGTTGAAAGAACTTTATCCGTTCCGACCATTGCACGTCCTGATGCAGCATGAGTTCGAAGAACTATTTGACACCAGCCCCGATCTGTCCGGCGCTGATATGGACGTTAGCCGCTTCATTCGAGAGAGCGAAGAAGATCGCGACGTTCAGATTTTCTGGCGAGACATTGACCGCAAGCAGCCCGCTGCCGAACTGCAGCCTTTACGCGCCGAGCTGTGCTCCGTTTCGATATTCGATGCCGATACGAAGCAGTGGTTTAAGAAGATTACCGCTGAGCCCGGCGCTGCCTGGGTTTGGGACTACGTCGATGGTCGCTGGGCAAAAGCTCGCGCAGAAAACCTTCGTCCCGGCATCATACTGCTAGTTTCGGCTGATGTTGGCGGGTACGACCCGGACTTTGGATTCACTGGGGAGAAACGAAAAAAAGGCGATGAGACACTTGACTTGTCACATAAACTGAAACCACCAGAAGGTTCACAAGTCACCGCGCCCGCAGACTTGCAGGAAGGTTCTGACAGTCTGAGTCAGCGGAATGAGTGGAAGACGATCGTCACTCACTGCAACGAAGCTGCACAGATTTCACAATCCATCGCTAGTCAAATTGGACTGGGCAAACACTCAATCAGCGGATTACTCGCGCTTTCTTTGCGTCTGCATGACTGGGGAAAAGCGCATCCAGCATTTGCCACCGGCACCTATCGCGTGGATCCACTGCGTGCCGACCTCGCAAAGGCCCCGAAAGACTCGTGGCGTTCACCGGCAAATTGTTACGACACACCGACGCACGGACCTCGGAAAGGATTTCGCCATGAGCTGGCATCTTGTCTCGCAACGCTGGAATTATTGCGACAAGTGAATCCGTCTCATCCCGCGATCATGGATGAAAACGATGGCATGTTTGCGGCGCTGAGGGAGTTCGGAAGTTTTCCAAATGATGTTGAAGCAACGGCACCGGTGGAAGAAAACTCGATTGCTGATGAATTGCGTGCCTTGTCCGAGCAGGATTTCAATTTGTTGCTGTTTCTGATTGCCAGCCATCACGGAAAGGTGCGACTTAGTCTGCAGGCGTCGCCGAAAGATCAGGAGTTTCCTGATGAGGCACGTAGATTTGCTGGCACCGGAATGCCGATTCGTGGAGTTCGCGAAGGGGACGTCATCCCAGCGGTCGCATTGCCGAACCATGAAGGCGCGACAGTCCTGATGCCAGAAATTGGCCTTAGCCTTGCGGTGTCATCAATCGGTCTGTCCGCCCGCTACGGCCCGAGTTGGTCGGAGCGAATGCTGGAACTTGTTAATGCCTTGAGCCCGTTCTGGCTTGGATATCTTGAAGCGATCGCACGCGCTTCTGACGGTCGAGCTTCTGACCTGAAGACGCCAGACCCACTATTGCCAACCGGTTCGCTATCTGTGCCGCAGCGGGAAGTCGATGTCGTTGCGGACGAGAACACAACCACCGAAGGAGACTCGGAGGACCTGACTGAGAATGAAGCCAAATTGGAGAACGTCGATGCCTGATCGCACTGCAGTACACATTCATCGCGTTTCCGGTTGTCGCCCGTCGCCGCTGGCTCATTATTTGAAAGCGCTTGGAGTGCTGCGGCTTGTGTCTGAACAAGTCGATAGCAAAGCTCGGGGCTGGTGGCAGGATGATGTGTTTCATCTGGCAACAAAACTTGATGCTCAACAACTTGAAGAGTTCTTCCTTACGTCCTACGCGCCGACGCCGATGCTCACGCCATGGAACGGAGGCAGTGGGTTCTATCCCAAAGACAACAAGACCGGGTTGGAAGCCATCGAAAACAGCACAGCCGAACGCTTCGCGGCATACCGCTCAGCGTTGGCGCAGGCGAGGCAAGTCGTCAACAGCCGGGATGTCAAACCGGATAAAGGGGAATCGAAAAACCGTGTGATTGCGGAATGCCGTCGATGCTGGCGGGGCGCTGCGTTGCAATGGATCGATGCGGCGTTGGCGTTGGGAAGTGATGGTGAACCCGCATTCCCAGCGATGCTCGGCACAGGAGGCAACGACGGAAGATTGGAATTCACCACAAACTTCATGTTGCGTTTGTATTCCATGTTCAACCTGTCCCACCCGGACGCCTGTGCAACTCCAAACACAAGCGCACAACTCAAAATCGCAATCTGGAATGATCCCAGTCCCACGCTGGAAAGCGGTGCTATTGGTCAATTCCTGCCGGGAGCTGCCGGCGGTCCAAATGGCACAACCGGTTTCAGCGGAAGCTTTGGCGTGAATCCATGGGACTACGTGCTGATGCTGGAAGGCGCTCTCGTTTTTAGTTCGGGGCTGGCCCGGCGTTGCCAAGCCACACCGTTACCACAGGCTGCCGCTCCCTTCGCCGTTCGAAGCAGTGGATCCGGCTACGGTTCTTCATCAGACAGCGACGCAGGGGCGCGCGGCGAGCAGTGGATGCCATTGTGGTCGCAGCCAACGTCATGCAGCGAATTGGTGGCATTGCTGCGAGAAGGTCGCAGCCAGATCAATGGAAAAACGGCGGGGCGCGGCACGGACATGGCGCGGGCGATCGCAAAATTAGGCGTCGCTCGGGGAATTCAGCAATTCGAACGCTATGGATACATCGAACGAAATGGTCTGTCGAATCTCGCCGTCCCATTAGGACGCTTTGAAGTTCGACCTCGACCAAATCAACGGCTGCTGGACGAAGTCGCTCCGTGGATTGATCGGCTGCGACAAATCGCATCCGACAAACTCGCGCCGCAGTCTTTCAGTCGAGCGTACCGGGCCTGCGAATTGGCGATGTTTAATTGTGCCACTCGGGCTTCGGACGACACGACACGCGATAGGAGAGAAACGAGCATCTACTTCCTGAATTTGCTTGTCGCCCTCGGTGAGGCTGAAAACCAGATGCTGGCTTCACCAAAATTCAGTGCAGATAAATGTCTGCCGATCGGGACTGGCAATCGAAAACTGCTCTCACCAGAATGGCTGGATGTCGTTCGTCAGGACAGCCATGAATACCAACTTGCGTTGTCGCTCGCCGCGCAATACGGCCCAATGGATTCGAAATCTCGCAATGCTTCCGTTCGGATGCATTGGCTGCCGCTGGAGGTTTCGGGGATGCGATTTGACAAAGGAGAAAGTGGCCTGAACATCGGCCCGGATCAGGCTGCGGTCGGTCTTGATCTGACTCGCGCCTCACTTGCCATCATGCATCGACGACTCCTGGCGTACAATCGAGGAATATCGGGAGGTCGTGTGCCGCTGAATTTGATTCGCGACCACTTTGGTGCCGATCTCACCGACATCCTCGCATTCATTGAACGCAAAACCAATGACGGGCAGATCCTTGCGTACGCGCGGGGTTTGATGGCCATTCGATTCCATGAGAACCCGATTCGAACAGCGTCGTGGAATCGAGAGACATCGCCTCTTGGAGGTCTTGCACTGTATGGAATTTGTCGTCTGGCAACTCCGGTGGGAAGTCTCCAGTTGCCGGAGCAACAAACGATTGATGTTCGCTGTAACCCGGTGCTATTCCGACGGCTGAGCAGTGGTGACGTTTCCGGTGCGATTCAACTCGGGTATCGGCAGCTTTCCAACGTTGGACTCCGCCCAAAATTGCGGCTCGCAACGGGAACGCAAGACCTCGGTCGGAGATTGGCCGCATCGCTTGTCTTCGGATTGCGAGCGAACGAGTGGACGCGCCTCGCATTGTCTTTGACAGATTCGCAGTTGCCGTCCGATGAGAAACCCAACGAGTTGTACGAGGTGCCACTTTGACTTCCGTTTGCCGATTTTCACGGCTCCACCGACCCTGCGTCGGTGGACCGCAGACTGGTGAGCTACAGCAGCCGGTTCGCGATCCGCTTTTTGGCCTGCACCGACCCTGCGTCGGTGTAGCCGCGACTTGTCGGCGAAATTCGCCCAACCACCGACGCGGGGTCGGTGGAGGGGGTCTATCGCGTTGTCTTTTTGCTGTAGCTGACCAGTCTTGCTCCCACCGGCACAGGGCCGGATGGAGAGCTTAATCACAGAATGTTCGCTCGTGCCACGCAAGCTTGCACAGGACAAAATAGCTGGAACAAAATGCGGCGATCGAATAACTCCGTCCACGTCCGATTTTGAACTCAACAGTGATACTCAACTCTTTCTTTACCTCACTCTTCTTCTTTCTTTAAGGACCTAAAATGCCGATCGATCTTTCCGCACTCGACAATCAAAACCGCATTCTCATGGAGGTGCCGCTCAAGCCCGTGCAGGGACAGCGATTTCAACCGACGGGATTCCCCGACCTCGGTGCCGCCACTTACCAAGCTGGAGGAACGGCCTGTCTGCTTGTGGAAAGTGCGCAAAGCATGGCCAATCGACTGGAAGCCACCATTTGGGACGAAGGGAAGAATGAACCTTTCGCAGACGGGAATGGACTGAGCTATGTCGCAGTCAAAGATAGCGCGGGCAATTACCTGACATCATCAATGACCGAAGCCCACCGAATGAACAGCCCATATATCGAAAAATCCGAAGGCGATTTTTTCAAGAAAACATTTGCTGAAGCGATTGGCATCGACAAGACGCGACCTGTTGATAGGGTCGCATTTCTAAAAGCGTTGTTCCGATTTGACGTTAATGCACTTTTGCACGGAGTTTTCCTCGAATCATTAGACGGACGGCTTAGAGTCGCCCGTGCGATTTCGTCATTTATCGAAGCGGAGAATGTTCAGATCGTGGCTTCCGGTGGAGTCAAGAATGACCGTGTTCAAGCCTCTAAGGAAGAAGGGAAGGCGGCAGCGGACGGTTTCGGCAATCTGCCATTCCATCGAGAAGAGTTCACTGCGGACCCAATCACGGCGTACTTCAGCATCGATCTCCAACAGATTCGTGCCTACGGCCTTGGCTCCGACGCCGAACGATTGCTGGCAGTCCTCGCTTTGCTGAAGGTGCGCCGACTTCTCGACGGCAACTTGCGATTACGAACGGCCTGTGATCTGGAACTCAAGAATGACGGGCCGGTGACAGCGCGAAAACCGGTTGGATTCAACCTTCCTGCCGGGAAGGATTTGATGGCAGAACTCAAGTCCTGTATCCAACAGAGCAGCAAGCTCATGGAAGTCACTACTGTCACCTACAAGAAGTGAGTCTTGAAATGGAAATCATCCAGATCAGTTTCCCGGCGAAGCGCTATCATGCGACTCCCTGGGATGCGCATGTCAACGAAGGCCGTATCGAGTGGCCTCCGAGTCCTTGGCGCATCATTCGAGCTTTGCTGGCGGTGGGCTACACAAAGTTCGGTTGGGTTGATGGACCAACGCCATCGGCCCAGTCTGCACTGCTGAAGCTCAGCGGAGCCCTGCCATCGTACCTTCTGCCAAAGGCGACGGAAGCTCATACTCGGCATTACATGCCGACAAAAGACAAGACAGCGAAGGTGTTTGATGCATTCCTTCGGTTCAGCGATCCAGACGCCAGTCTGCGAATTCGTTTCGATGTAAAGTTGTCCGACGATGAACGGAGCACATTGGCCGAACTCGTTACGGGTTTGACCTATCTGGGCCGAGCAGAAAGTTGGGCCGAAGCAAGTTTGCTGAACGCACTGGCCGCTGAAGAATCGCTTGGTTCCGGAGCATGGTGCCAGCCAAACTCCTTTGGCGGTGGTCGCGCTGTACGACTCCTGACAGCCATGTCGGCAGACGCTTTCAATAAATGGAGATCGGAGCAGGTCATCGCCGCAGCGGATGTTTTTGAAGCCGCTGAACGCGAGAAAGCAGCCGCGAAAGGCAAGAATCCGACGGCGAAAGCTATTGCAAACGTCCGTGAGAAGGCTCAAGCAAATTACCCCAGAGACGTTCTCGCAGCGTTGCATCTGGAAACAGCGACATGGCAAAGTCAGGGCTGGCCGCAACCCCCCGGCACACAATGGATCGACTATAGTGTGCCGGACGAACTCCTTGGACAGGAACCACTTTCCACGTCACCAACAGCACCGCAGCGCGAGAATGTCAACGCGGTGTTATTGGCGATTGATGGGGAGGGAAAACGGGGTACAGTCCGACCGCTCATGAAGCGAACGCTGCCTCTGATGGAACTGCTCCATGGTGAGTCTGTCCGAAAAGCTACTCGCGAGTTTTTTTTTGGAAATTTGCCGGAACTCACCGGCAAGGATGATGAAGGAATTGTAAGGCGGGGTCATCAACACGCGCATTGGCTGCCGCTGAGCCTGTTCGGTCAAGGACGCATCGACCATGTATTGGTTTGGTGCAGTGTTCCGTTCTCTGTGCAGGCGATTGCGGCGTTGTCGTCGATTCGTTGGGCGTATGCCAAAGGGATTAATCGTTTGTCAGTTAACCTCGCAGGGATGGGGTGCATCACAGAAATTGAACGGCAACTGAACAGTCAACCCGCATGTATCAAGCAGGGCCTTGCCCCATTGCAAACCGGCACTGTCTGGAAATCGGTGACACCGCTCGTGCTGCGAAAGTTTGTGCATAAACGGGGGAAAAAATCGCCCGAAGGCCAGATCCGCGAAGAACTAATGGAACGCAGATTTTCAGATCCGGTCAGCGTTAAGTTCTGGTCGTCAACGCAAATGGTCGAGGAAGATCTGAAGGGCTTTGTATTGAAACGAAAAAACGGCAAACAGCCTCCCCCGTTCGAAGCCTCCTGGGCGGCGACGATTACGTTTTCGGCACCCCAGAGTGGTCCTGTATGCCTTGGCTATGGAAGTCATTTCGGACTAGGTTGTTTTGGCTGCGTCGAATAGTCGAACCGACGCAGGCCCAAGTATTTTGAATCGGTTCATACATTGAGACGTTTTCATGGCAAAACAACCCAACAAAAAATCCACATCAACTCAATGGACCGATGCCCTCGATCCCAAGGCGATTGAAGAATCGCGAGAGGATGCGTGTGTCGATGCGTATGATGAATACGAACAACATACGGGGTTTATGACTGCGCTGGAGGAAGAGTTGAAGTTTCCTTTCTCAGCCAAAGTGCTGGGTGACAATATGACGGTAGTGGGGATGGAGTGGCCAGAGGACAGCGAATTTGGGCTGGATCTTGTTATCGAACGCAACGGCGACAAACATCGGATTGATGCGCGGTCGGTCGAACTCGTTCAACCACTTCCTGAAGGACATCTGACGCTGGCCGCTTATCTGCAATGGCGGCGATTTGTGTGACTATAGTAGACATCAATCGCTGAGTGATGAATTGCGGTTCACAACGCAGTAAACGATTAATGCTAAAATCCCGCATGCAGAAACAGCAGGCTTCGTCACTCGGAGAGTGACGGCTACTATAAACGCATCACTCTCCGAGTGATGGATTGGAGGATGCAAACCAATGGAACTGCACTTTTTCGATCTGGACGAAACTGCGGCGATTCTGTATCGAAAGCTGCCGCACTGGTCGCAGGCTGGTGTTGTTTGTTTTATCACCTTCAGAACTGACGATTCTATGCCTCTCGAAGTTGTTGAGGGCTGGCACCGTGACCGCCGAAGCTGGCTATCGATGGCACGCGGAACTCGACAAAAGCTACGGGGCCTGTGTATTGAGAGATCCGGTGAACGCGAAGATCGTCGCCGACAGTCTGCGGAAGTTCGACGGAGATCGGTACTGGCTGACAGATTTCGTGGTCATGCCAAATCACGTTCACTTGCTGGTCTCGTTTGCTGACGATGATTCCATGCTCAGGCAATGCGAAGGCTGGAAACGTTTTACCGCTCGAACCATCAATCAACCATCAACCAGCATCTCATGCAATCAGGACGATTCTGGCAGCATGATGGCTTTGATCATCTGGTTCGATCCGAATCGCAATTTGCGTATTTCCGCCACTACATCGCTGAAAATCCCCGCAAGGCAGGCCTGAAGACTGGCGACTTCGTGCATTATTGTGATTCAAAGTAGACATCACTCTCTGAGTGATGAACTGCGACTCCAACGCAGCGGATTAAACAATGGGGCGGTACTGCAGAATCTGTGGTCGAAAGCGGGCGAATGAGAAATTCGGCGGAAAGGGGTACGGAGCCTACGTGTGCCGCGACTGTCGTCAGCGACCGAAGGCGGAACAGGCCTTGATTCTCGCAACGGACGAGGTCTGGGGTTTCGTCAAACAGAAAAATATCTCCGCAAAGAACATCGCCCGACTCGAATCGCTTGCTTCCATTGATGACGCGGCCTTTCAGGAACTGCGGATGCTTGTCCTCGAGATTGCCAGAGTGAGACCTCGCAAAAGCCATCCATGGAAGAATGTGCGGCGAGAACATCCAGATCTTTATCGCAAAGTTGTCGCCGCTGGCTGGTTCTCCGAGTACGACCTCGACGAACAACCCGACGAACAGTTCGACGACCTTGAGTTGCCACGCGACGGCGAGGATGCCGATTGGGATTCACTCGATGCGGATGAAAGGAGGGAAATCCTCGCACACAACAGAAATGACCCAACACCCGATTCGTCACTCGTAGAGTGACGTCGACTTTGGAATTCTTTTCTGACGCATGACATCATTTGTCACCCCTTACGTTTATGCTCGGGCGGCAAGTTTGGTGAGACCACTCTTTATCCGCACGGAGGCCTGTTCGTTCGCTGTTAACGAAAAAGGCCAGTGAAATGATTAACACTGTTGGAAGTCCCAATGACCAAATCTCAATGACAAAGGAAAACGCCGACGCTCTCGAATGCGATGGTCTGAAAATCTTAGACCTCGATACGAACACTTCCTGCGATGCACTGAACACCGAAAACTGCCAACTGAACACTGTCGCCGAAGTCGACCCTGAGTTGCCAGACATGATTCCTGTCCGTATGTTGAATGAGTTCACTTACTGCCCGCGACTTGGATATCTGGAATGGGTCGAAGGTGAATGGGCTGGCAACCTTGAAACCATGGAAGGCACGTTCGGGCATCGCCGCGTGGATCAGGCTCCCAAGAGAGCGGCGAAGAAAATGGATCGTGGATTGAGCAAGGCGGCGGAAGGAGTTGACTCTCCCACAATCCTCAATCCATGTCGCCGGATCCTACTCCCATTCATGCACGGTCGCTGATGCTGTCAGCTCCCACGGAAGGATTGCTGGCGAAACTGGACTTGGTGGAACTGGAGGGTGGTCGCGACGCCGGTCGATTACAAGCGTGGCAAAGCTCCGCAGGTTCCTGAGGGTGCCTACGAACCCGAACGTGTTCAACTGTGTGCTCAAGGGCTGATCCTCAGAGCCAACGGGTTTCAGTGCGAGCGCGGAGTTTTGTACTTCATCGCTTCAAAGAAACGCGTGACGATCGAATTCACGGAAGATCTGATTCAACGAACTCGTCAGCTACGTGATGACTTTCGGCACACTGCCGCCGCAGGAGTCCTCCCGCCGCCACTGATCGACAGTCCCAAGTGTCCACGATGTTCGCTTGTCGGCATTTGTCTGCCGGATGAAACGAACCTGCTGCAGCGCGTTCAAATCGTAGAGCAGTCAGGTTTATCTCTGCTTGATGATTCCGCCTCCGATGCTCTGTGCACTGAAAACCGAAAACTGAATACTCCGGTGGTTCGCAAACTTCTACCAGCCAATGACGACGCACTGCCGCTCTATGTGCAGACACAGGGTGCCATGCTCGGTA
>JBBJME010000038.1:0-38469 GCA_037719765.1 Planctomycetaceae bacterium | reverse complement strand
TTGTTTTTCTGAGAAGATTCTTCGCGCGCGAGATTCATCTTTAACCTGCTCTCTTAGAGACGCAATCAGACTTCTTTTTGCCGCGCATTAAGTTGCAGTCGTCGTTTCGATCGCAGTTTTTTCACCGCGAATGTCACGGATGGTAAGGATGAGTCACGGTTTGCTTTTCTGTGAAATCCGCGAAATCCGTGGTCAAAAACTCTTTCACGCTCTTCCTCGGATGATCGAAGATCAGCGGCGGTTAGGGTTCCATGCGTTTGTCACTTTGGGTTGCGGGCGAAGCCCGCAACAAGGTTCATTTGGCTATTGGTTCGTGACCCCTTTTTCAAACCTGCCGTCGATAATCGTGGAGCACCAGTGCAAACGCGGCGATGTCGTAGATGGTGTGCGGTGATCGGGATCAGCAGGTTCGGAGTGGGATCAACCCCGATCAAAGCTGTCAGATACAGTCCCAGAAACGCCGCAGAATTCCATACAGAGGCGTGGCCGCGTGGGCCGCTCCGAAGGCCAGATTGGAAATCAGCACGGCAATGACGGAATTGAATCGCACCAGCCACAGAAACAGAAATCCGCGAAACAGGACTTCTTCGCAAACGCCGGCGAGCAGAGCCAGCAACACGATGTCGTACCAGCGGCATTCGTCCAGCAGATGACCGACCGTGTCTCTTTGAAAGGCCCGAATCTTCTGCATCGCTTCAGAACGCGACAAGGCACAGATCGCCAGCACGACGAGCATTGGAACAGTCGCCAGCAGTCCCAGCCCGAAATCTTCGAGCGACCAGGTGAGCGTCGCCGTGGGCGGACATTCCACCAGCCAGCCGCCCAGGAATGCCGCCGCCAGCAGCGCGCCTTCAAAAAGCGCCACCGTCGTCAGAAACTGCGAATGACTGAATTCTTCTGAGTCGTTTGAAATGACGTTGATCCTTGCTGGTCATGTCACACACTATTCAATCCGCAATTGGCATGCGAATGCGATCACCGCGAATGGAGGATAATTCGGCGATTTCTCGGTCGGCATTTCTCAGACGCCCCTCGGTCGTGCGATGCGTCATGATCACAAGTCGCGCGACGCCGGATTCATCGTCGATGTCGTCTGTTTCATCCTGACGCACACTGCTGATACTGATTTCATTCCGTCCGAGGATGTCAGCGATGTCGGCCAGCACATGCGGTCGGTCGGCGACGGTGAAACGCAGGTAATACCGGCGGCTGAGTTCTTCCTGGGGCTGAAGCTGAATTGGTTTTCGGCCCTGCATTCGCAGGATCGACTGAAACGTAATCGCTGCACGGCCTGTCGCATAGTCGATCACGTCGGCCATCACGGCGGACGCTGTCGGCATCTGACCCGCACCCGCGCCGGAGAATCGAAGCAGTCCCAGGGCATCACCCTGAATCGACACGATGTTGTCGGCTCCGCTGGTCATCCCGATAGCACGATTTGCGCGGACCAGCGTCGGCTGCACGGAAACTTCAAGACGCTCGGACGCCAGCCGCGATGTTGCCAGTAACTTCACGCGGTATCCCAGTTCTGCCCCGACCAGCAGATCCAGCAGTTCGATCTGTTGAATCCCCTGACGCACAATGTCTTCCAGCGAAACACGCGTGCCGTAGGCCAGTTGCGTCAGGATCGATAACTTCTGAGCCGCATCAGTGCCGTCCACATCCATCGCGGGATCGGCTTCTGCGTAGCCGCGCGCCTGAGCTTCCGCCAGCACAGCATCGTACGTTTCACGACGATCGAGCATTTGCGTGAGAATAAAATTGCTGGTCCCGTTCAGGATCGCTTCAATTGAGACAATCCGATTGGCGGTCAGCGCGGTGTTCACTGCGGAGATAATCGGGATCCCGCCCGCGACCGCCGCTTCAAAACAGATCGTGCGATTCAGCTTTCCAGCCAACTCAAAGAGTTCTGCACCGTGCGCGTACAGCAAAGCCTTGTTCGCGGTGATCACGTCTTTTCCGGAATTCAGCAACCGTGTGACATCTTCACGCGCCGGACTGATACCTCCCACAACATGGATGGCGACGTGAACGTCCGGGTCGTCCGTCACCGTGCGAATATCGTTTGACACGGGGATGCTGCCAAAATCAACGTCACGCTCCTTCGCCACGTTCTGCACCACGACCCGCCGCAGCTGAATCGAACGCCCCGTCCGCTGTCGCAGGGATTCCATTGACGACTGCAGAATTTTCACCACCCCTGTGCCCACCGTGCCGCAGCCGACAAGGGCAATGTTCAAATCCGGACATTGGGTCATTGGCAATCCTCAGGAGCAAATTCAATTCCACCGTTAACAATTTCGGCAGAATGCGGTTTCAAGGGGGCAATGCGTTAAACAAACAATGGGACTGATCGAAACGATTCGCATTCAACAGTTGAGCAGACTCGCGACGCTCTTATACTGTGATCCATCGGGCAACTGTTTGGAACGAACACCCGTTTTTTCCTGTGTTTCAAACTATGACAACGCTGCAACACAATTCTTTGACACAGCATCTCCACATCGGTGCAGTCAGCTACCTGAACTCACGTCCACTCATTGAGGGTCTTGAGGACTTGCTGCCGTCCGCAAATCTGGTGTTGGACTATCCAAGTCGCCTGGCGGATTCGTTGTCGGACGGACGCCTGGACGTGGCTTTGATTCCGTCGGTGGAATACTTTCGCCGTCCGGGTTACGAAGTCGTTTCGGACGCCTGTGTCGCGGCCCGGGGCGAAGTGCTCAGCGTCAAACTCTACTGCCGCGTTCATCCGGGCAACATTCGCCGCCTGGCACTCGACGAAGGTTCCCGCACCAGTGCGGCATTGACGAAAGTCATTCTGGCCGATCGCTACGGCGTAATTCCAAAGACCGAACCATTGAAGATGGAATCGACGACGCGCGACAGTACGGCCGACGCGGTGCTGCTCATCGGTGACCGCGCGATGCACGATCCGGCCGAACCGTTCGTGGAGGTCATGGATCTAGGGCAGGTCTGGTACGAATGGACAGGTCTGCCTTTCGTATTCGCGATGTGGGTCGCCAGGCAGGAAGCCCATACCGACGGAATCGACGATGTCCTTTCGCACGCGCGCGATCTCGGACTTGAGCGCATCGCGGAGATCGCTGCCGAAGAAGCTCCTCGACTGGGCCTCACGCAGGCCGTCGCCCACAACTACCTAACGAAAAACCTGCACTATCATCTGATGTCTGCCGAACGCAGTGGACTAAAACTGTTCTGCGAACTGGCTGCTCAGCACAACCTGGTGAAACCTGATGTCGATATTGTCTTCCGAGATTTCGTCACTGCTTGACAAAGCCGTGGCTGGTGACCGACTGACTCCTGAAGAGGGTCTTGTTCTGCTGCAGTCGCACGATTTGTCGGCCATCGGAGCTGCCGCAAACGCCGTCACGACGCGTCTGCATCCGGAACCGTTCCGCACCTACAACATCGATCGCAACATCAACTACACCAACGCCTGCACGGCAGTGTGCGACTTCTGTGCGTTCTACCGACCGCCCGATCACCCTGAGGTGTACGTCCTGCCGATAGACACGCTGCTGAAGAAGATCGAAGAAACGGTGGAACTCGGCGGTGACCAGATTTTGCTGCAAGGCGGACTGCATCCCAAACTGCCACTCGAATGGTACGAAGACACACTGCGGACACTGCGGGAACATTTTCCGCAGATCAACATTCATGGATTCAGTCCTCCCGAGATTCATCACTTTACGAAAATCAGCAGGTTGCCGCTGAAGACCGTGCTGGAACGACTCAAGGCTGCTGGCCTGGGAAGCTTGCCGGGCGGAGGCGGTGAAATTCTTGTCGATCGAGTCCGCAAAGAGATCACCCGCGGCAAAGTGCTGACCGACGACTGGCTCAACGTGATGCGCGTGTGGCACGAACTGGGCGGACGATCAACGGCGACCATGATGTTCGGACATATCGAAACGCTGGCCGAGCGCATTGAGCATCTGGAACGAATTCGTCAATTGCAGGACGAAACCGGCGGCTTCACCGCATTCATCTGCTGGACGTTTCAGCCGGACCACACTGACATGGCGCACATCCCGCCTGCCGGCGCGTTCGAATACCTCAAGACACAGGCCGTCAGTCGTCTGTATCTGGACAACGTTCCGAATATTCAGTCGTCGTGGGTGACGCAGGGTGAAAAAGTCGGCCAGATGGCTTTGCTCTTCGGGGCCAATGACATGGGCAGCCTGATGATTGAGGAGAACGTGGTGTCTCAAGCGGGCACCGTTCACCACTTGACGGTGGACGGTATTCGCCGGTGCATTGAGAACGTTGGTTACATTCCTCGCCAGCGCAACGTGTTTTACGATTACATCGATCAGGCCGCTGAATACCATCCACAGCAACTCGCGCCGGTTCTGCCGATCCTGCAGTCGTAAACATTCGTCACGTGCCCGACGCCACTGCCCACCGGCCGCCAAATGTGATAGGCTGATGGAGTGCGATGCTGACAAACGATTCGACCGTAGGATGGACATTCATGTCCGTCGGGTGATTGAGTATGGTGTCGGCAAGCAGGTTTCCGTAATTGAAGAGCCTTGCGCCTTTAAACACTCTCTGGCGAAGACTCGGAAATAAATGTCCAAGCTACAGGAATCGCATCGAATCATTGCCATCGTGCGCCCCCTCTTTCCTTACAGCCTGCGGCCGAATTCATGATCCGAGTTCAGGGACTCTACAAAGAATTCGCCGACCAGCGCACCGGAGTTTTTCGGGCGCTCGACAATGTGTCGTTTGAAGTCAAACCGGGAGAAATCTACGGCCTGCTGGGCCCGAACGGTGCCGGAAAAACGACCTGCCTTCGAATCCTCAGCACAGTTCTGAGACCCACACGCGGACTTGCAGAAGTCGATGGGATCAATGTGGTCCAAAATCCGGAAGGCGTTCGCGGCCGCATCGGATTCATGTCGTGCAATACGGGAATTTACGACCGCATGACGGCGCGGGAAATGGTCGAATACTACGGTCGGTTGTATGGGATACCGGAAGACAAGCTGCAACTGCGAATCGACGAGATATTTGACATCCTGCAAATGCATGAAATTCGTGATCGGCTTGGCGGAAAAATGTCCACCGGCATGAAGCAAAAGGTCTCGATTGCCCGCACGATTGTCCACGATCCGCCCGTCATCATCTTCGACGAACCCACGTCCGGCCTGGACGTGCTCGTTGCCCGCGCGGTTCTGAAAGCGGTCGCGGCCCTGCGTGATCAGGGTAAGTGCATCATTTTCTCCACACATATCATGCGTGAAGTCGAAAAACTGTGTGATCGGATTGCTGTGATTCACTGCGGTAAAATCCTGGCGGAAGGTACGCTGCCCGAACTGGCCGATCGTTATCAGCAGCCCGATGTGGAAGAGCTGTTCTTCGATCTGGTTCAGCGACGCGACGACGAAGTCGCGGAAGAACGGAAGCACGCGGGTTGAGGTGCAGCCGTGAGCTGGAAAAACGTCAGACTGATCTTCATGCGTGAAGTGCGTGACCAGTTGCGAGACCGACGCACGCTGTTCATGATCACGGTTCTGCCCCTGTTACTGTATCCGATGCTGGGGCTGGGCGTCGTCCAGATGATGCTCACGTTCAGCGAACAGCAGCGCGTCGTCGTGATCCTGAACGCCGACGATTTGCCGGACGTCCCCGAACTGCTGGACGACAACGGCATTGACCCGGACTGGTACGACGGCGGACAGAAAGACTCTTCCCGACTGCGAATTCTCGCTGAACACACTGACTCGCAAACTCATGCGCCCGACATCGAATCGAATTCGGGCTTAGATCGTTCCCGTCGGCGCGGTGAAAAAACCGACGCGGAACTTCTGACCTCCGCCCACGGTCTTGCCAAACAGATCGCCACGCTTGAATCCCTCGAAGACGCCGTGCCGCACACCGAACATGATACGAACAGCGAAGTTGCTGACAAGCAGACGCGATCCGCGCTGCAGGATCTTGTCAGCGAGCAATTCGGCGAAAGTGGATTTCAGGTGCTGGTCGTTGTACCCGAAGGGTACGGCAAAGCCATGAAATCCATGCAGGATCAGATTAAAACGCGATCTGAAGGTGCGGAAACCAGTGACACGCCAATCGTCACCGTGCCTCCGCTGACGATCGTTCGCAACAGCGCTGATGATAAGTCCAGCGCGGCGTTTGCCCGGGTTCAAAATGCTCTGGCCAACTGGGAGGATGCCGTTCGCCGACGCAGCTTCGAAAGCGCTTCGTTGCCGGTTGAACTGGAACATCCCGCTCGGTTGACGTATGTCGAAGTCGCCGGCGAAGAACAGGTCGCGGCCAGCGTGTGGAGCAAAATGTTTCCGGCATTATTGGTCATCATGGCGCTGACAGGAGCGTTCTACCCGGCCATCGACCTGGGTGCCGGTGAAAAAGAACGCGGTACGATGGAAACGCTGCTGATCAGTCCGGCGCGTCGTATCGAACTGGTCATGGGCAAGTTTCTGACCATCATGTTGTTCAGTGTGGCAACAGCCGTTCTGAATCTTTTGAGCATGGGACTGACCGGACAACAGATGGCGTCTGGTATCGGACGCGGCATTGCCGATACGGTGAGTCTTGAATTCCCCGGCTTCGTGCCGCTCATGTGGATGGTAATTCTGCTGCTTCCGCTGTCCGCACTGTTCAGTTCGCTGTGTCTCGCACTGGCCACGTTCGCGCGATCCACAAAGGAGGGCCAATACTATCTGACGCCGCTGCTGATGGTCGTGATGGGACTCACCATGTTCTGCCTGTCTCCGGCTGTCGAAATGACGCCACTGTACAGTGTCATTCCGGTCGTGAATGTGACATTGCTGCTGAAGGGTTTGCTGCTCAACGCGCCAGGATCCGGCAATCTGGTCGTGTATGCCGTGCCTGTCCTGATTTCGAGCATTGGCTACAGCATGTTGTCACTCTGGTGGGCGATTGAGCTTTACAACAGCGAAGACGTCCTTTTCCGCGAAGCCGAAAAATTCGACATGCGACTGTGGTTCCGTCAGATGCTGCGAACCAAAGACGCCGTTCCGGCATTCCCGGAAGCAGTTTTCTGCTTCATTATGATCCTGATGCTGCAGTTCGTCGCGATGAAGTATATGGCGACCGACCTCAATGCGCCCGATCCTGGCAGCAGCATGATGCGACTGATCGTTGTACAGCAACTGGCCATGATTGCCTGCCCGGCTGTCTTTATGGGCCTGTTGCTCACAACCAGTCTGCGAGCCACGTTTCGCCTGCGGATGCCGTCGCTGACCGCGATGGCCATCGGTGTGGGCCTTGCTGTGATCACTCATCCGCTGAGCATGGAACTGAGTCGATTTCTGGTCGAATACCAGGTCTTTCCGGAACTTCCGGAATCTGCTCGTCACGTCATGGAACTGATGAAGACCGGCGAACGTCCGACATGGTTACTGCTGCTGGTATTTGCCGTGACGCCGGCGATCTGCGAAGAACTCGCGTTTCGCGGATTCATCCTGAGCGGTCTTGCTCGCGGAGGTCGCCTGGCAATCGCGGTGGGGATTTCGAGCGTCATGTTTGGCATTATCCACATGATTCCGCAGCAGGCTTTCAATGCGGCACTGTTGGGTCTCGTGCTGGGACTGCTCGCGATTTACAGCCGCAGCCTGTTCCCCGCGATGGCCTTCCATTTCTGCAACAATGCCCTGGCGACGTTTTACTCCACTGACGCCAGCCAATTCGTCACCGACGGAGTGTTTCTTTCCCGGCATCCCGATGGCCAGCTCAGTTACCAAGCCCCGTTGCTGGTGCTGTGCAGCATCGTCGGCATGCTGCTGATCATTCATATGATCAAAGTCGTGTCAAAAGAACAGGATCTGAAACGCCGCGGCCTGATCCCCGCTTATACCGAATCCCGCGCTCACGGGTAACGTCACTCTCTGAGTCGAGTTGCTCCCCCGCGCATGGCACGGCGGCGGTCCTCCAAGTACGCCCTCCAGAGAATCAACGTCGATTGCGCTCTCACCGAAATCTGCGACCGCACACGGTCCGTTGGCGTCGTTGTGGACCATTGTTGGGCTGCCAGAGTTTGGGTAAACTCAGCCGCTCACGGCGTTCTCAACCTTGTTTCTTACGTCCAGCTTTTTGCCTGAATCCAATGATGCTTCTAGCTTGTCTGATGCTGTGTGTGGCCATCGTGTCATGCAGCCCGGTGTCGTTCTCTCAAACACTGGACGACGAACTCCGACAAGTGCCTGCTGCAGACCTGGCTGCTCAGGCGCGATTGCAGGGCGATGCGGTTCGTGGAGCAGTGGTGTTTTTTCAGCATCAGATGGCATGTGCCAAATGCCATTCCGTGGGAGGCTCACTAGCTTGAAAGCTGCGGATGGCCAGAGCATCGCCGGGACGATTCACAATACGATTTACCGATTGAGCGAATAGAATTTTGCGGTCAACCCAGCGACTCAGTGTTGAAATGTCTTTGGAAGAACTGCGTGCGATGTGTACGGCAAATGGACATGATTCCCGACCGACCGATCCCCACTTGCATTCAGCCCGCATTTTTCCGGACTACTAACGTTCTGAATTTGCGCAGGACGAGGAAATGACGATTAACCTGAATTACTTCTCAAGCTCAGAAACACCGCGATGAATGGTCGCGGCCGGAATGATGTGCATCCCGGCAAGCCGATCGGCGTTCCGTTCGCGATCGTTGACAATATCACGAATCCAGATCTCCTGAACTTGTTCCGGAAATTTTGTAAGGATCGCGCGGTAGACTTCCGGATCTTTCTCGCCGGAGTCTCCCACCAGAATGAATCGGCGGCGAGGAAAACGTTCCATGATCATGCTGATCTGCCCCACTTTATGATCAAACGTTTGTTCGCTGTTTGTGATCAGGTCGGTCAGATCTTTCCATGAGGACTTGCTGAACAGATTTGTCCGCACGCTCTTCATGTGAAACGACCCTTCCGGAAAACCGGCGTTGCTGTCGATCAGAAATTCTGAGAGGGGGCCATACATCTGCCATGGACCTCCGGATACGTAATGAAACGAGGCATCTGACCATTCGCGATACTTCTCCACCATCTCTGGTGCTGCCTTGTAGTCTCGCAGGAACGTGTTTCGCATGACGATCTCAGCCCCCGCAGGAATCTCAGTCACCTTGATCGTGTCATCGATGTCAGAGATGACGGAAATCCCTTTGGGCGCGATCAGTCTGACTCGACCTGTTCCGGAATGACCCTTCGATACAAAGGTGAGCGAAAGCCAGCCGTTGCGTGATTCCTGCGCCTTCAACAATGAATCCGCTCGTTCGCGAGACAACGTGAGCGTGCCTTCGATCAGGCCATTCAAATCACTCTTGTGAGTGCGTCCGTTTGAGTCAGCCAGGTGAAACTGCTCTTTCAGCGGGTCGCGTTCAAAGACCAGGGAAACGTCCTCCCGAGATTCACTGTCTGCCAGAAAATCTGCCGCGCGTGACTGAAAATTCCGGATTTCCTCAGAGGAGACATCATCAATGCCGGCCACGAGTTTCCTCGCCGCCGCATCCGCCACGCTTCGCCGTTCATGGACCCAGAGTCGCACGGGAATTACCCATCCTGTCGAGTCCTGATATCCATACGTCGAATAGATCGTGACAACTTCATCGGCCCCGCTGGCCGCACGGCATGGTGCAAACCAGGCGATACAGCAGACCGTGAGGATGCACGCCGGGATTCGAAACATGGAAGATGTTCCTATTGTCGGTGACATCCCGATCAGGCATGGACGCTCCTTCCGCATAGGCGAGTTTTCCTTTCGATTCCAAGACGGACAGCACTGCTTTTGGTGCACTGGCTGTCTCTAAATGGAAGTCCTCGTTTTAGGCTGTTCCCTACAGCATGCCGGTCTGCTTCATTCTCGACTTTATCGACCCAGCAACATCCGGAGCACTCGACGTGGCGAGTTCTCATATTTGGGTACAGGCAGGTTCGCTCCGCACGGCAGTTCGATCTCCACCACCGGGGCCGTTGGAACATTCAGCTCCGTCGGCATGTTGGGAGCCATGATCGTGGGTACTATGCTGGGCGGGAATTTGGCGGCATGACGACGCTTCAGAATGAGACGCTAACGCGAGAACGCGAGTGCCATGCAGTCGGAAGCGGAAACCTGCAAGGTTTGGCGCGAGTTGAGTCATTGGGTTAAGGGGGAAAAAACACTGATCACGTGTTGGCTGATCGAAATCCATGCCGCACCTATTTTGCTCGCTCGCGGTACAGAATCCGGTACTGAATATGTTGCAAAGCGATATAAAACAACACACAACGTGGAAAGTGCAGCCGTCGCAGGACAAATCCGTGATCGACGTAAGTGATGGATTTCAAACCAGTTGCAACCACCTCCCAATATTTCTGAATGGTTGAGTCGATAGACCTTCGCGGCTTGCCGCGACGTGAGTGCATACCATCAACCTGAGTCAGACTGATTTTCCAATACAACGTTGCGCAGGTCCGCTTGGCGGCGGAAGTCCTTTCCGGCAAGCTCATCCTTACCCACATTTTTTGAGGGCGGCGTGGTAACCGCGGAGAGCGAGGATGAGGGTTTCGAGTCCGCGCCAGATAGTTTGCCAGCCGGGTTCGCCGTCGGACTTTCGACCGAGGAAGCCACCGAGGCCAGCGAGAGCCCTCATGAATTCTCGCACCGTGTTGATCGCTCGAGGCCGACGTGTGATCTTGCCAAGAACTTCCACCCATTCCAGCGGCACCAGTTTTTTTGCCGGAGTCTCCGGAGCCTGGCGTGCCACATCGCGAAGCTGTAACAGACGCACGGCCTGTACGCAGATCACACCAATCACGGGCTCCAGTCGATCAGCGGTTTCGTATTGACGGCCTTCAACCTGCAAACCGGTTTTCAGGCACTTGTGATATTCCTCCACCACCGGACGTTGCTCGTAGTGTTCAACCACGCGGATGCAATGCGCAAATGATGCAACTGACTCGTGTGTGTACAGCACCCAGCGAATCGCCGCGGAACCCTTCGGAGCTTTCACTTCCAGAACTTCCACAATGTTTGTGGGGACCTCGCGAACCTCATTATCCATCACGAACGCCGTAGCGCCTTCGCGTGGACGCAGCATCGTCACCGACGTACTGCGCACTTCTACGTGAGCCCAGCGAGCTTTCTGATTTTTGTTCGCGGAGACCCAGATCTGATAGCTGCCTTTCAACGTCGCCGCAGCAAGGATCTCATCCAGTTTCAGCACTGTCCCCTCGGCAGTGCGAAGCTTGCGTTTCATTTGAGCCGCGCGGATGACCCAACTATCACCTTTCAAATACAGATGAGCGAATACGTCGAAGTTGTCAGCTCCGCGATCACACACGTGAATGAAATGAATGCCCGAGCCGACTCCATTCACCTTGTCTATGACGCGGCCCCAGACTTCCGATTCTGTCGGACGTTTGCGACAGTTGACACGATGTACACGGCTCCGTTTTCCCCCCGCTCGTGCCCAGAGTTCCTGCATGCCGAGTCCCATCACCTGATAACTTTCCGCATCGACGACGAGTGCCGAATGCAGAAAGAATCCCCGGCGGTGCTTGGCCGTGAGCGGTCCAAGCCCCTTGCGTTCGCTCTTGTATCCATAGTCGATTTCGGTCGTGTCGCTGATGACCAGATATCGTCCCGGCGGCAGAGTTCGCGTGTGCTGATAATGCGTTGCGGTGACGGCTTCAAACGTAACTTCCGGCCGTTCGAACAGTCGATATACGGCTTTGCAACCGGCCCAGTCTTCGGTCTGATGCGGTGTCGAAGCGTCCGGCTTCTCTGCCATTTGCTGCGCATAACGGACAAGCCGCTGCGTCCGCCGCACATCGCCAAGGTCACAGGCACCGAATTGCTTTTCACTCCACACCGCAGGCTCCAGCTCGATGAGTGATGTCATCAGACGGTCTCCAGATCAGACTCCTTCGCAACTCCGTCGTGGCTCTCCTGCCCCCCGTCTCTGAGTGGCAACTCCGGGACATACCGCAATACGGACGCCAATCAGAATCACCCGAAAAATCCCGGCAAATCCGCTGATCCTCGATCACCAGCTTTGTAAATTGTGCTAAAACTTGTAACTTTTTCCGGGTAAGGATGAGTCCGGCAGAAAGGACCTACCTCAGCGCGAACGTTCCACCAGCGCGGCTTAATGCGTGTTTTGAAAATGGTCGTCGATGTGAGGTTTACACGGAGGGCTGACGCCCTGCCGCTCGCCTGTTGTGTTTTCATGCGCCACATCCGCTGTCCAGATAATTTGTGGCGTGTTCAGCCAGCGCAGGTGAAGGCAGCGCGCGACTCACGAGGATTCGGCCAGTGCCATCGGTGATCGCGATCAGATGCAGCATTCCGTGTTGTCCGACCTGCAAGGCCAGGATGCGATGCATCGCCGCCGAGCATCGCCGGTCATGGAAGATCGTGATGCGGAGCCACTATCGACCGACGTGGTACAGCGATGGATGAATCCCGCACTACAAAGAGCCGCCACGTCTGTCCGTTCGACAATCGCTGTTGGAACGAACCGTCCGCCGCTGCGCGTTGTTCGAGCGAAAAGGTCAGTTTCGTCATTCACCCGGAGAGTTTCGCCGCACGCCGCTCATCGACGCAGAGTACACCTGTGCCAATCGCCGCGACCGGAATCGCCGCCGTCAGGCAAATCGAAGTGACAAGCCCTTCGTCGACTTGTAGACGCACTCATCCCGCTGAGTGACCTCAATTGATTCCGCAGACTTGCGACCAATCCACGAGGCGGAACAGTTCAACGCGCGATCTATGCGTCCGGCTAATCGTCAGCCGCATAGATCGCAATTCGTTTGGGCCGCTGCGCGCAATGGAGATAGTCATTCTAACTTTTTCTTATCGACAGATCGGGCCTTGCCTTTGTCGTGTCCTTGTATTTTTGCGGGTACTTTAGTAAATTTATGACGTGCAAAGTGTCTCATAATTAAGTGTGCCGCCTGATCCGGGCCAGCATTATGAATTGGGCGCGCCATTTCAATAAAGGTTTCCGTTCATCCAGCGGATTCCCGCCAGGAGGCTGGTTAATAGGAAAAATACACCGACGTTCAGTCATAGGGGCCGTGTAGCAGACGCTGGAACGAACCCATCGTAAATCAAACGGGAAAACATCATGCCAGACCCAATTCTGCTGTGGAACGAAGTTGCACTCGAAGCCAACCGCGTCAGCCATACCAATGGACAGGGTGAACAAGCCGGGCCGACGCTGAGTTCACGCGCTCTGGCGATTGTGCATTTGGCTATGTATGACGCCTATGCTGGAATTGACGCGACAGCTGGCCAGCGTTACCTCACCATCCCGCCGTCCCCCGCTATGGGCGCATCAGTCGACGCGGCTGTCGCAGCGGCCGCTCACACAACTCTCTCGAAATTATTTCCCAGCCAGATGCCGTTCTTCGACTCCATTCTGGCCGCAGCAGGCGCCAAGCCCGGTGACACCGGACATGATTTTGGAGTGGACGTCGGCAATGCAATTCTGGCGGATAGAATGGGCGATCCCGGCGCTGGCTCGACCACCTACAAGCCTTCGCCGAAGCGCGGCAAACATCGGCCCGATCCCGACAATCCCGGTCAGGGCTTTTACTCTCCGGACTATGGAAAGCAGTCCACGGGCTTTTCCATCACGACGCGGTATGAACTGGCCGAACCGCCCTCCGACGGCCCCGGCTCTACGCCCGCCGCGAAAACAGAGTATCGAAAAGCTTTGAAAGAAGTGCGCGGCAAAGGCATCAAGCCCGAACTGATGGGAACTCTGCCCAATCAAATCCCTGGCAGAATGGTAGACGAAACGCTCATCGGCATTTTCTGGGCCTATGACGGCGTGGCCCAACTCGGCACCCCGCCGCGTTTATATAATCAGATCATTCGCAAGGTCGCCATCACGCAGAACAACACACCGCCCCGGAACGCTCGCCTGTTCGCACTGGTAAATGTGGCGATGGCCGATGCCGGCATTCTGGCCTGGGAACAAAAGTACATTCACGAATTCTGGCGGCCCGTAGTCGGCATCCGCGAACATGACAAATCGATGGGACCGGACGCGATGACGGGCAAAGATAACGTCTCCAATGACTGCGACCCGCAATGGCTGCCGCTGGGCGCGCCCAACACCAACTCGCGAGCCAAGAATTTCACACCGCCCTTCCCGGCCTATCCGTCGGGCCACGCCACCTTCGGCGCTGCGGCCTTTCACATCACGCGTCTCTTCTATGGCCAAGGCGGGCGATACAGCACAAAAGATTTGGGCAACGACAACTTGTTCGACGGCTTGGACTTCGTTTCCGAAGAATTGAACGGCATCAACACCGACAACACCGGAACGGTGCGGCCTAACATCTCGCGGCTTCCCCGCAGACCCCCAGCACCTCAATGATCCCAGGGGTTGTGGCAGATGATCCTGGAAAACGGGCGCAGCCGGGTCTTCCTCGGCGTCCACTGGGTCTTTGATGCTTTCGTCGTGGGCGAAAACGACCCCGACCCCGATCTCTATAGAGAACACGACGGAAAGCCCTACGGCGGTGTACCGCTGGGTCTTCTCATCGCCGAAGACATCTTCGATGCCGCCAACGGTAACGGGCCACAAAAGCCGATGAACCCGCCGCCGCCGCTACCCCCCTTTGCGGCAGTGGAGCGGGCCGAAACGCACGCCAGCCAATTCCTGCAGATCCGATAGATTCACCGCTCCAAAAAAAGAAGGCGGATGGAGTGCCTTATCCATCCCATCCTGAATCGATCGTCAGCACTTCCAGCAGCGACTTGACGTTCTGGATCTTCATTTGAGCCAGCGTCTGCCAGTTGCGGACTGGAGGCTGGAGACTGGAGGCTGGAGGTTGCGGACTGGAGCGGGATTAAACAGGTGGCCAGAGTCACTGCGACGATCCTTGCTAACACGAACTTCAAAAGCGATTTCCGTCAGCCTCAAGCCTCAAGTCTCCAGCCTTTCCCGGACATCCCGCCGAGATGCAGATCACAGATACGATGCATCGGAACGGCGGTAGCACAGTTTTTAAAATTAAAAGTTTGATCGCCGCCGTCTGGTAATCTTTGGTGTTAGGCCTACCACTTCCACTGGAGCCACAAGAATGAGTCGTCACCTCGCAGTTCTCCTGATCGCCTTCGCCATTTGTCGGACAACATCGGTTTGCGCCGACGAAGGTCCGGCAAAGGATGTCGCCGAACTCCAGGCGTTATCCAATTACATTGGGACATGGGACGTCGCCATTACGTCGGAGGATTCACCGTTCATGAAGGGGCAATCCACCGCTGAATGGATTCTCGACGGCAGGTTCGTGCAACAAACCGGTCATATGACCTCGGCAGACGGCGCGACCGTGCTGAAAATCACAACGATGATGACGTTTGATCCAAAGGAAAGGGCGTATCGCATGTGGTCGTTTCTCTCGGACGGTACAACGAGCGAATCGTCCGGAAATGGGGTGCAAAGAATCGCACCATGACTTCAACTCGCCGTATTGACGGCACGACGACAACGACAACTGCAACATTCAACGAGAACGGAACCGAAGAATGGAAGTTCGTGACGACAAATCAGAACAACGAAGTGGTTGGCAAATTTAGCGGCACAAACACTCGCCGCGCACAAAAGGGACAAGTCGGGCCTAACAAGTAAGCGACGGTGTTCAGACTGGTCAAGAACTGATTCAAAACATAATTTGAATTCCTTTCTGCTTTTTGTTCATTGCCATGAGTCGCGCGCAGGGATTCTCGTCCCGGAGCTGTTGGATTCTTTAAGGCATGGCTCGGGTGTTCGATGGATTTGTGACGAGCGGCGGTTCAGGGCGATTTCCGGATGGTGAAATCGTCACAGCAGCAGATCGCTTTGGGTCGCGATCGACGTTGCCCGATCAATGAGCCCCGACGCTTCTGAAGTGTTGCCTGCATCGGGAGTGACGGACTCGGCAAACTGAATGACATCAGCGGCGAAGGATTTCATATCGGCGACAAATTCAAGCCTGGCGGAATCCCGTTCGAATCGTTTTGCCGCATCGCTCAGCACCTCAATCAGTTGATCAGGATCCCAGGGCTTCGTGATATAGCGGTAAAGACCGCCCGTGTTAATCGCTTCAATGACTGCTTTGATGTCTGCGTAACCGGTGAACACAATTCGAATTGCGCCGGGAAACTTTGTTTTCGCCTGACTCATCAGTTCAACGCCCGTCATACCGGGCATCCGCTGATCTGTCATGATGACATGAATCGGATGCTCACGCAGGATCTGCAGGGCCTGCTCACCGGATTCTGCGGTGTACAGTTTGAAGTTGTGACGCAGCAGCCCTTGCAGCGAAAAGAGCACGTCCGGTTCATCATCGACAATCAGAATGGGATGTTTTTCGTCTGTTGGCATGTTTTTTCCTGCGTCTCTCGCCGGTAACCCGTATCACGCCGGAGGAAGGCATTGTTCGCTCGCGGTACCTCAAAGGATTCTTTGCTCTTTGGGAAGGATAACACGAAATGTTGTTCCTTTCCCTGGTACTGATTCAAATTCAATGGAACCACCGTGTTGCTGCACAATGCCATAACAGATGGCAAGCCCGAGTCCCTTGCCGGAACCAACCGCACGCGTCGTAAAAAACGGTTCGAAAACGTGTCGTTGAATCGCTTCGTCCATGCCGCCGCCATGGTCGGTGACTGCGATGCAGACGGACGGACTCAGCTCTGAGACACCGACTTCAATCAGCCCGTGCGGCTCACTCGCCTGAATGGCATTCATCAGGATGCTGTGCAGGACCTGATTGATTCTGGCTGGCTGGCCATGAATGCGCGGCTCACAATCGAAGCGTTTTCGAATTGTCAGGTGCTTTGCCTCTAAGTCGTACGTCAGGATTCCGAGGACTGAATCGACGGCCGCCACAACATCCATCTCATCGACCACCGCTTCGTCGATGTGTGCGAAATCCCGCAGGTTCTTCAGGATGGCTCTGACTCGCGCCAGGCCTTCCAGCGAAGATCGAAACAGGCGTGACAGATTTTCCTTGAGCCATCCCGAATCGCAGTCCTTTTCTGCAGCTCTGAGGCGGTTCGCTAACTGCTCGTCCGCCCGTTCAATGGTTGGCAAACTTTCGCCATAGAGATCGACCAGTTCAATCAGCGCGTGTACGTCCCGCTGTAACACGGCCAGATTATTTGACACGAACGCGATGGGATTGTTGATCTCATGAGCCATGCCGGCAGCTAACTGCCCCACGCCAGCCAGCTTTTCGGTTTGAACCAGTGCCGCCTGAGTTTCCATCAACTGACGGTTTTTCTCGACCAGAGTTCGCTCCAGTCGGATAATGCGTTCTCCGGCACGAAGACGTACCCTCAGCTCTTTGGGGTTGCATGGCTTTCCAAGGAAGTCGTCTGCGCCAGCCTCCATCGCCTCGACCAAATCTTCGCGTGCGGACCTGGCTGTCAGGAGTACGATGTAAACGTATTCAGACTGCCCACGGGCTCGGATGCGGCGGATCAATTCGAGACCGTCGACTTCCGGCATCACCCAGTCCGTCAGCACCAGCGGAAAGTGGCACTGATCAAACTCCCGCCATGCCGCGGCACCATCTTCGGCGATCGTGACTTCATAACCCCAGCTCTCAAGTTGCGCCGAAAGCAGTCGCCGCATGGTCAGGCCGTCTTCTGCCAAAAGCACTTTCATCGCGGGAACTCTCGGAATTGTCATGGGATGCCCACTCAACCAATCTGTGTAAACGTTGTCGCGGGGATGAAGAGATTGTAATGAAGTTTGCCTGTATGGATATCCTGTCAAGAGTCCTTCATGACGGCGTGAATCATGCTAAAACTTCCAGAGCGGACTGTCATTTCAGCCTCCGCGCGGCCAAAAATGACATTTTTGTGAGCACCGGATCGTAACCCGAAGCGTCAGCGAGGGATTGGGATTTGCGGCCCTCGCTGACGCTTCGGGTTAATGTCACTTTCAACCGCGTGAGGTCTAGCCTCCAGGGTCGGCTTGCCGTGAAACGATCGATACGGCAGTCCCATAGCCCTGGAAGGGCTTCCAGTGGTATAATCGACGGGATTCTTTGGGCGGCGAGTTCGGGAGTGCATCAGGGATCGGGTCGCCGCAAACCACCTGAAAAGAATGTCCGCCGTTCAAAAAGTTTCCTTTCATGCGACTTCCAGATTCTTCACTCCGGCGAACGCCGTTGCGTTTCAATATCACGCCGATGATTGATGTGGTGTTTCTGCTGATCATTTTCTTTCTCGTCGCCAGCTACTTTATCCGCAGTGACCAAGCGCGGGAAGTGGATCTGCCGGTTGCGTCCAAAGGCCAGTCGGATGAAATCGCATCGCCGCACCGGCTGACAATCACGATCGAACCAGACGGACATCTGTCAGTCGGCGGCATCCAGATGTCGGAGAAACAAATCCTGAAGCGAATTGAAGAACTTCATGAATCTGAGACTTCCGACGGCAAATCGCCGGAAGTCCGGATTCGTTCCGACCGCAACGCCAGGTTCGGCTCGATCCGAACGTTGATCGAACATTGTGCCGCGCACAATATCCGCAGTATCCGCTTTGCTGTCACCCTGCCGCAGGAATGAGCGGCAAATCGAAAAGATCCGGCAACGATGAAAATCCCATCTCGACCTGTCAGAAATCACTCGCTCGACGGCGACACCATGACGCCGATGATCGATGTCGTCTTTCTGTTGCTGGTCTTCTTCATTTGCGCATCGGTCGGCAGCACGGCGGAGAAATTACTTCCCGCAGAATTGAACGGGAACAGCACGTCGTCAATCGAGGCGATTGCTCCGGACGAACCGGAAAAATGGGAACATCCGCCGGTTCAGATTCGTATTGAACCGTCAGCCGCAGGAAACAATCCGATCGCCGTCTTTCTGGACGAGCAACCACTTTCCGGGATCGAAGTGCTGTCTCAGCGACTCACTCTTCTCGGAAGCGCCGACCCGTCAACTCGCATTATTCTGAACGTGAACGACGATGTCGATGTCCAGCAGTTCATTCTGATCTACGACCTGTGTCAGAAACTGAAATTCGAGAATGTGTCGTTCGCGGTGCGGGGGAAAAACTAGCTACGCTTACTTTCGATAATCTACTCAAGAGCGTAAGGGAGTTTTTAGCCACGGATTTCGCGGATTTCACAGATAAGCACCCTTGGTTAATAACAACGCTGTTCTTGTGTCCCAGCTTCGACGATGGGTTGCGGGCGACGGCCCGCGCGGGGTCATCAGTGGCCTTTTTGCATCATCAAAATGCCGCAGATGGACACGGATGAACACAGATGAGAATACGGGTGTGCGCGGCATGAGCGATTGGCGTACAGCGTCAAGTTTCGCTAAAAAATCGGCCCCGGCATCCAGGGGCAGAATTCTTCATCTCCGATGCCCTGCTGTTCGCTGAGCGTCTTTTCGCCGCTGGCGGTTGCGATCAGCTTTTCAAAGATTTCCTGACCGACGGATTCGACACTCGCACCTTCCAGAATTGTTCCGGCGTTGATATCCATATCGTCACGCATGCGATGGTACATCGGTGAATTCGTGGCGACTTTGATCGTGGGAGCCGGCTTGCATCCAAAGCAGCTTCCTCGTCCCGTGGTAAACACCACTAACTGGCATCCGCCAGCGACAAGTCCCGTGACTGAAATCGGGTCATAACCCGGAGTGTCCATGAACGTGAAGCCGCGTTCCGTGATTGGTTCAGCAAACTGATAGACGGCTTGCAGCGGCGCGGTGCCGCCTTTCGCGACTGCCCCCAGCGACTTTTCGATGATCGTCGTGAGGCCACCCTGCTTGTTTCCGTACGATGGATTGTTGTCGATCGATGCGTTGTTTTTTTTCGCGTAATCCTCCCACCAGCGAATCTTGTCCAGCAGTCGATCGGCCACAGCGCGACTGACTGAACGACGCGTGAGCAACTGTTCGGCTCCATAGACTTCCGGCGTTTCCGCAAGCACAGAACCGCCGCCATAAGCGACCAGCAGGTCACTGGCATAACCCAGCGCGGGATTCGCCGTGATCCCGCTGACGCCGTCGCTGCCTCCACATTGCAGACCGAGTGTCAGTTCAGAAATCGAAATCGATTCGCGTCGAGACGAATCGGCATGCACCATCAGGTCGCGCATCACTCCGACAGCTTTATCCACCGTCTTGCGCACGCCGCCGACCTCCTGAATGTTGAGCACCATGGGGAGCGAATCATCCGGCTCGCGCCGCATTGCGCCGCCGAGTTGCACCAGTCCCTGTGTTTCCTGCAGATGTCCGGCCTGAGCGGTCTCACAACCAAGGCCCAGCACGAGGCACGCGGCGATGTTCGGATGCCGCGCGAATCCGGCCAGAGTGCGATTGAGCAGCAGGTGATCTTCCCCGTTATAAGCAAACGCGCAACCACTCTTATGGACGACGGGTATGACGCCATCGATGTTTCCATACCGACTGAGGTCGGTTTTCGCCAATTCCTGGGCCACATATCGCGCCGTTGTCGCCGAACAGTTCACCGTACTGATCAAAGCGATGTAGTTGCGAGTTCCGGCCCGGCCATCTTTACGACGGAATCCCATAAACGTGCGGCTGTCGGCAGGCATTGGAGATTGCACGAGTTCGGTGCAGAATTCATAACCGGCTTTGTCGCGTTCGATACTGACGTTATGCACGTGCACCCACTGGCCACCGGCAATCTTTGTGCTGGCGGAACCAATTGGCTGGCCAAACTTGCGGATGAGATCACGCTCCCGAATTTCGTTGATTGCCACCTTATGATTCGCGGGAATGGCCTCCGCAACCTGCAATGTCCGGCCTGCCACGCTCAGGATTTCTCCGGCCTGCAGTGCTCGTCGAGCGACGGCGACGTTGTCGGAGGGATGCAGAAGCAACAGTGGGTCCAAAGCGGTCACGGGATTTCCTTCAGGCGTAAGTACTTTTGATCGAATTTGATCGAAAGACTCTGGATGGTATCTGGTCGGGACAATTCCCGAAATTCGCTTCAACAGCGCAGGATCTGCTTTGGTCGCAGATTGAAGGCTTGGAAAAGGGGTCAGGAACCAATAGCCAAATGGCCCAAAGGGTGCTCCGCACTATTGGTTCCTGACCCCTTTTCCAAGCCGCAACGCCCCGTTTCATGGTTAACAGAGCACTACTCCACACAAGACTCAAGTTTAGCGCTCCGGCGCCTTGACGCTGGAGACTCCGCCCCCTATTACTACCTGTTGATACGTTCAGGCACAGCCTCCATAAAATTGCCTCAGGCAGTTTACCCGTCGTCGTTCCGCTCCGAGAAGTCTTCGCAAGTTGCTGTTCCGATTATTCCAAAGATTTCGGACAGGTGATAACTTTTTGCTGGACTTTGGGTCAAACGACGTCTCAAGATCCGAACTTCAATCGTTACTACTGAACGACTGCGCGCCGGGGTTTCCCTCTTCGCGGTGTCGGTGATCAGAGATTCATACGCTTCAGGGACCCTAATTCTATGCTGATTTCCTCATGGCTCACATCAGTACGTAACTGTTTTCAAACGAGGTCGCGAACGGCGCGGCGGCAGACTGATCGGAGACCAACAGCAAGTTCAGTGGAGAATCTCGAAACGCGGTCATTGCTGACTGGCCCGACACTGGTGTCAGTGAGTCCGAATTTTGGCAACTTTATTGAGCCGACCGGTACGGTCCTGCAAGAGCAGCCTCGCGAACTGACGTTTCGCTTCAATCCGGGACAGATGCTCGACACGACAACTCTGGCCGGAATTCAGGTCGTCGGGTCCGGATTCGACGGATCGTTTTCGAACGGCAACGAAATTACTCTTTTGCCTGGCTTCCGCGGGCTCGGTGAGCAGCCAGAAGATGTCGTGTTCCGTTTTGCAGAACCGCTGCCGGATGACTTGTATGAAATCCGCATCAACGGCAACGGCGTCGGAGGAACGGCTCTCAGGAATACCAGCGGCGAAGCCTTCAACGGCGGTATCAACCTGACACGCCAGTTTGATCTGGATCTGGGTGCGACAGTACAGGCGGTCGTGCCGCAACCGGTTATTCGAGAGCAGAAGTTAAGCGTTCTGAGCGTCGCGAATCTGCGAGACACCGATCTCGTCACGATCAACGATGGATTCAGGTCGGTCGTTTTCGAGTTTGAAAATACAGCAATCAACAACGGTGTCAGCGGCACCAACACGGCCGTCACATTCGCTCCTGCCAACAGTGCTACGACAGTTGCATCGCAACTTGCCAATCGAATTAATGCGACGATGTCGACTCGAGCCGGTGTCACCGCTGTGGCCAGCGGCAGCACGGTCACAGTCACTGGTCGAGCTTTCGATGCAGGCGTCAACGTGGCGACGCTGAATCCGAACACTCTGTCAGTGGTTGCGGGCGGACTTCAACAGGCTCGGGACACTGTCATTGTGTATTTCAACAAAGATGCTCTGCAGACCTCGAGTGCGGAGAATCCTGCGTTTTACCAGCTGATTGACACATCCGGGACTTTGGTCGGTGCCGATGACAGCGTGCAATTGCCGCAGTCAGTGGCATATGATGCGGCGACGAACAAGGCGATTCTGAAATTTGCCGCCCCGATCGCGACAGGGACATTCAAGCTCAAAGTGGGCAGTTCAATTGAATCCAACGGCACCATCGGCACTGCCTCGAACGTCGGTAAACTGTTTTCGAGCAAAGACTACGTCAACGTCGCCCTGATTGGTGACGAGACGGCGGCCAATGACGTCGATTTGTATCGCGTTGAGTTGGTGGCTGGAACAGTGTTCACAGCCACGGTCACCGCTGAAACCGGCCTCGACACCGCCCTGCGCTTGTTCAATTTTACCGGTGCCGCAATTGCGCCGCCAGGTGTCGTCGATTTGGCAGCAACCGCCGGGACGGAAGTGCTGACGTATACAGCAACGGCGACCGGAACGTATTACCTGGGAATCTCAAGCAAAGGCAACACCACTTACGCAGCGGCGACCGGTGCCAACAGCACCGGCGGGACGACCACCGGTTCTTACCGTGTGACGCTGGACGTGAATACAGCGCTGGCCATTAATGACAACAATTCCAGCTATACGACCGCCACCAATCTTGGAGTTCTTGCCGCGACCGGGCACACGTTGACAAGCCAGATTCAACCGCAGCCAATCGCGATTCCGCAGCCAGTTGGTGCAGTGGATGAACCGGGACATCGCAACATCCCGATTGGTGACAACCTGCATGGCGTGGGTCCGGGAAATGCCTATTCGCCCGCCTCGGCACTGCGCACAGTCAATTTTTACTTCCCGATAACGTACGGGACCGATCCGCAGGGCAACACGCTGTTCAATCAGATCACGGAGAATCAAAAGCAGCGGGCACGCGAAATCCTGGAGATTTATGGCGACCTTTTTGGATTTGAAGTTGCCGAGACAACCAATTCAGGCATGGGAATCATCACGGGCGACATTCGAGCAGCGCAGCCGTCGTATCCAATTACCGTCAGTCTGGGCGGTGGCAACGTCTACATCACGGGTGTTCCCGACTGGGGCACAAGCCCGTATGGCGGCGGCTGGATGGGGATCGCTCTGCACGAAATCGGGCATTCCATCGGACAATCGCATTCGTACGATTTGCCGTCCAATCAGGGCAGTGGCCCGATAGGAGAAGACCAGTACCCGACTGCGCATGACATCCTTCACGGTCAGCGCATCAATCCAAACAACGCCAACGATATCGACCTGTACCGTTTTGATGTGACCAAAGCCGGCAAGGTCTCTGCCGAAATTGTCGCAGAGCGCCTGGCCGCCTCCAGCCCGCTGAACGCCGCACTGCGCCTGTACCGTCAGGAGCTAAACGGGTCTCGCACGCTGATTGCCCAGAACGACGACTACTACAGTGACGATGCGTTTATCTCAATGGACCTGGCGATCGGGACGTATTTCATCGGCGTGACTGCCAGCGGAAATATGGACTATGATCCGGCAATTTCGGATACAGGTTTCGGTGGCAGCAGCGACGGTTTGTATCAGCTCAATCTGAACATCTCGTCTGCAGTGACATCGACGATTCTGGATACCACCGGAACGTCACTGGATGGCAATGCAGACAGCAAGCCGGGCGGTGATTTTGAATTCTTCTTCCGCAGTGACTCGACGCTCCTGGTCGATAAGAGCGTCACGACCAATCTGACGCAGGCCCTGGATGCGGTGCAGGTCACACTGCGCGTCAATGACGTGCGCATGTTCCCGGCGGCGGGTCCATTCGATGTGTTTGTCGAGGACGAACGCATGACGGTGACGGCGGTTGATGCGGTCAACAAGCGTTTCACCGTGACGCGCGCAGTCGGTGGCACGACGCTCGCGACGCATCTCATGGGCGTTGCTGTGCGTCCTGCGAATTCTGACGGTTCCGCTGCGCGACCGTATGGATTGATTTCTGAAGCACTGCTTGCGGCGAAAGCCGGAGCTGGAAACATTGTGCGAATTGTCGGAAACGGCGGCACGGATAACAGTCTGACCACGGCCAGCAATAATCGCCCCTATCTCGTCGGGCTCACTGACTCATTTGCTCCACTGGAAGACGGCAGCGCATTTGAGATTCCGAAGGACGTGATGGTGCAGATCGATGCTGGCGCGATTGTGAAGCTTAAGAATTCCGTGATCGATGCCGGAACCTCGGCGACCGGTGATGATCGCAGCGGCGGTGCCTTGCAGGTATTGGGAACGACCGCTCAGCGCGCGTTTTTGACGTCCTATGGAAACGATGCGATCGGCGGCGACAGCGACGGTGTCACGCCGGGAGCGGCTGCGGGTGACTGGGGCGGTCTGGTGTTCCGTCAGGATTCTGACTGGCGTGCTCCGGACTCTGCCGCCAATCCTCTGCTCGCAGGGATCTTCCTGAATTATGTCAACCAGGCGGACATCAGTTACGGTGGTGGTCAGGCCTTTGTCGGGTCAACCCAAGCCACATTTTCACCCATTCATATTGTCACATCTCGACCCACGATTACGAACAAGAACGTGCGGTTTTCGGCATCCCATGCCATGTCGGCGAATCCGGACAGCTTTGATGATTCTCGCGGTCGAATCGGGCCGGAGATTCATGGCAACGTGCTGACCAGCAACACAAACAACGGCATTTTTGTGAGGATCGCAACGGCCTTTGGTCAGCCGATCGACCGTCTGAACGTGACGGCGCGCTTCGATGATACCGACATCGTTCACATCATCACTGAAAACCTGGAAATGGTCGGCAGTCCCGGCGGATCTCTGAATGGCGTTGCGCGCATTGGCGGACGTCTGGCGATTGACCCCGGGACAGTAGTCAAGCTTTCCGGAGCACGCATCGAAGCCATGCGCGGGTCTGCGCACCTGGTTGCCGAAGGCACACCGCAGAACCCTGTCATTCTGACGTCGTTGCTGGACGACCGATTTGGAGCGGGCGGAACGTTTGATACGACTGGCAATGGAAGCACGACACTACCGTCGCCGGGCGACTGGGGTGGATTGGTCTTTAACGCCGTGTCGAGGGGAAGCATTGATCATGCTTTGATCGCTTACGCTGGTGGCGAAACGCCGATCGCAGGCGGCGTCAGCAGATTTAACACGATCGAGATGCACGACCGCGCCAAAGTGCGTGTGGCGAACAGCGTGCTGGAGTTCAATGCAAACGGTCAGGCGTCAGACAATCGCGACTCGCGCGGGACAAATTCCGCAGCAACGATTTTCGTACGACAGTCACAGCCCATTATTGTCAACAACGTCTTCCGCAATAACTCCGGCAGCATTATTGAAATCAATGCGAATGCGATGATTTCCGATGTGAAGAAGGATTACGGTCGCACGACCGGAGCATTGGATGTGGGCGCCCCGTTTGGGCGTTCTGCGCTTCAGCCGATGGTGCAGTTTGCCGACAACTCAGGACCGCTCGTGCGACTCAACCGCATCGTCAACACGACGAGTAACGCGGCGATCAATGGGATGACAATCCGTGGCACGACACTGACGGAAGAATCCGTCTGGGACGATACCGACATCGTGCATGTCCTGCAAAGCGAAATCATTGTCAATCAGCACCACTCGCTGAGTGGATTGACATTGAAGAGCAATCCTGGTGAAAGTCTGGTTGTTAAGCTTTTCGGTCCGACTGCCGGATTTACAGCGGATGGCGTCTTACTGGATACCGAAGATCGTATTGGCGGCAGCGTCTACCTGGTCGGACGACCGAATTTCCCGGTTGTACTGACATCACTGCGGGACGATTCCGTAGGGTCCAGTCTGGGACTGGATGGATTTCCGCTTACGGATACCAATAACGACGGGATCGACTTGTACGACAATGTCGATCCGTCTGTCTACACGCCGGATGGCCTGGATGATATTACCGGGGCACCGTTTACAGGCTCTGTACCTGCTCCGGGTAACTGGCGCAGCCTGAAGTTTACGCAGGACAGTAATGATCGAAATGTTAAGCTGCTGTTCGAAGCCGAATCGGCAAATAACGGCGGTTTGGACATCAACGGCAATCCCGGGCAGGCGGAATTCCTCGGTGTGCTTGCACCGGACTACAAGAGCGGTGATGACAATCGATCGCTTGGAATTGAGCTGCATGGCAACATCAGTGCTGACAGCACCGTTGATGTCGATGTCTACAGTTTCAAGTTTGTCGGCAACAATTCAAGAGAAGTCTGGATTGACATCGATCGCACGCGCGGTGCCTCGCTGGATGCTGTGGTCGAACTGGTACAAGCCAACGGCGTGGTGCTGGCGCGTTCAGAGGACCGCAACATTCGTACTGGCCTGGCTCAGCCTCTCACAAAGAATGCTTACGATGGCGATGACTTCTACACTCAGAATTTCCACGACCCTGGCATGCGTGTCATTATGCCTAACACGGGCGGGGCAGAAGGCACATTCTTTATTCGCGTGACAAGTAAGAATGGAACGACGAGCGGCGAGTATCAGATGCAGCTCCGCCTGCGTCAGAAAGACGAAAAGGCCGGATCAACAGTTCGATATGCGGACCTGCGTTATGCGACGAACGGTGTCGAGATTATCGGGCTTCCGGCACATTCGCCGTTGCTGGGTGAATCCGGTGAATTCGTCAATGCAGCCGGGAACGAAGTGAGCAGCAACAACAGTCCTGCTGCCGCAGTGCAGCTGGGCAATCTGTTGCAATCGGATCAGACGACGTTCTCGGTGGCTGGCCGTATGCAGTCGGCCACTGATCAGGACTTTTTCCAGTTTAACCTGGATTATGCAACAACGATCTTCGGAGGTGACATTCAGGCCATCGCCGGCGTCAACGGTGGCGACAAGACGTGGTCCACTGTCTTCGATCTGGATTATGCCAACGGTCTGACACGTACCGACAGCAACATGGTCGTCTGGCGCTATGATGCAGCCACAGGCTCGGCCATTCCGATTCTGATCGGGCGTGAGTCCAATATCATCGACGACCAGCCGGCAGTCGGTCAGGGCAACGATCTTGACGACCTGACGCGGGGCACGGTAGGGAAGCTGGACCCGTTCATCGGACCAGTGCAGTTGCCCACAGGCATACCGGGGAGCACGACGAACTACCAAGTGTCCGTCCTCACGAATCAGCAATTGCTGACTCAGCTGAACCAGACCTATCAATCAACCGCAAACAACCAGTTGTTGCGACTTGAGCCGGTGAATTCCGTGACCCGCATCGTTGAAGACCATATTGGGTTTCAAGGATATAACTCGCAGGAAAAGCCGATTCTGCCGACCACAACCGGGGGGTTGATTAACGTCACGACGACGGTCGGTTTATCCACAAATGTGCAGACATTCGACCTGTCGGACGTGCCGCTGTTTGTCTCCGGAGCTGATCGCCTGCGGACTTATAATCCTTACTTTGGCCAGCAGACATCGGAGATCATTGCGACGCCTGGAATCACGGACTTCCAGACCCAGGACATCGTGATGCGTTCTGACGGCACACTGTGGGCTTATCAGCGAGTCACCCGTGCGAATAACAATGACAACGGTACAGCGGGACGCTTGGTCCGTCTGAATACGGGGACCGGAGCCGTCACTGTTGTTGGAAATGATAATGTCCTGGGCACCGTTCCCACACCGGCAGTCATCGCTGCAAATGTCAATAACACGAACCCCGATTTCGACGAACTCACGTTTACGGACGAAGTGGATGCACTGGCGTGGGAACGCAGCGGTGGATCGGGGAACAATGCACAGTATGCGTTGTATTACTCCGTGCGTGAAAACGGATCGGGAGGATCGATTAATTCGAAGCTGTATCGCGCAAACCCGGATAACGGCTCGGTGGCGAAAGATGCCAATAATCAGATCGGCGTGCGGGGTGATATTCAATACGCGGGAGTGACGTTTGCATCATGGAATACGAGTGTATTTGATACTGCAACTCCTCCCAATTCGGCGACGATTCATGTCGAAACCAGAGCGGCGGGCACCGCTGGCAATAGTGTGACATTCAGCCTGAACTCAACGGGCGCTAACAACGCAAATATCACGGTCAACGCAGGTGGAAGTTCAGTTTCAGTCACGGCAGGTATCACTGCCACGGCGCAGGAAATCGTTGACGCAATCAATTCGAACGGTGGCGCTCGGACGCTGGTGACAGCGGGGGTCACATCTGGTGGTACAGGAGTCGCAGCAGCGGGGGTCGGCGGTACGACTTTCAGCCCAGGCACGCAGGGTGCTGCGGGGATTCTCAAAGGCAATGTCACAGGAATGGCGTTTAGCAAATTTCTGGGTGATACTTCATTGACCGACGATACCGAATTGCTTTACGGCGTAACGAGCGCGGGTGAATTCATCAGCATTAATACTACGGTAAACGGTAGCGCGACGCTTCTTCGCGATTTCCGAGCGACCGGATTCGCAGGGCTGTCATTCACAGGTCTTGCATTGGGACCGCAGAACGTCAATAACGGAGCATTGAAAAACACACTGTTCGCGATGGCTTCCGACGGGCGGTTGTTTGCGATCAATACAGCTGGCACACCGCAGGCTGTGTTCACCGGCGGTGCGTCAGTCATCGCGACTGGAATGACGAATCCCACCGGGCTGGCGTTTTCTCCCCTGGACTTCAATCTGTGGCATACGACGACACGTCAGGCTGGGGAAGTCGGCCACGGGATTAACCCGTTGTACGATGACAGTCGTACACCAGATTCTGAAGATTCTGATGTGGTCGACGGACAGGGAAATACACGCACTCAGAATCAGCAGGATGGCGGGGCCAGCCTGTACTTCGGACTGGAAGAATTCAACAACGGGACAAGCCCGTATCTGAATTATCAGGATACCAACTCGCAGTTTGGAATTCGGAGCAATGACTTCCAGCGCGACTTGACGGCGGGCAGCATCGGAAATAACTACGACCTGCCAGGCGGGGCCTTAGGAAGTGTCATTACGAATCCCTTCAATCTGACAAGTGACACGGGTGCGCAGTCCATCGTCGATCGCCCGACACTCTACTTCAATTATTTTCTCTCGTCCGAAGATCAGAATACATTTGCTCCCGACGGTACCATGCGGGATGCCGCGCGCGTCTTTATTTCCACCAACGGTGGCACGCAATGGGAATTGCTGGCGACAAATAACGTACCGGCCGGTGTGGCGGGCGGAAATGCTCAGAACGAAAATTCGTTTACAGAGGTTCCAGACTTTATCTCACATTCGCTCGATGCGGACTCAGACAACCGCGACCAGCAACAGATTCAGCCGCTGTGGGACAATTCAGGCACATGGCGACAGGCTCGAGTGGACCTGGGCAAGTATGCGGGACGGACCGGACTGCGGCTGCGCTTTGATTTTACGACTGCGGGAACGATTCTGGACCTGACGTCCAGCCCGGTTGCCAATCCAGGCGAAGACACGAATTTGGTCGGAACCAACAACAGCACGACGCATCCCGGATTGGGCGGCGGAATCATTAACAATCCGCTGCTGAATCTGGATGAATATGGCAATCTGAATGATCCGCGTCGCGGACAGAATAATGCCTTTGAAGGTTTCTATATCGATGACCTGATCATCGGCTGGACCGAACGTGGTGAAGCAATCACGGCAGCCACAAATAACACCGCGGTCTTCACTGTGCCACAGGATCCCGGTGAGATGGCACCGCAACAGATTCTGACCGGTCCGTACCAGTTAGAAATCCGTCGCGGCTACGAATTTGGTGCTCCGGGAGACGCTGACGAGCCAGGGATCCAGATCGGTACGACCGTGGATACCAATCGACAGTTTATCCCCGCCGATCTGGGTTGGCTTCTTCTGCGGAAGATTTTGAATCAGGGTCGTTTGCGACTCTCGGGTGGCAACCTCTCAGGAGACTCACCGTGGCGAATTCAATACTTTGATTATCGATCCGAAGGCTGGTGTGGGTGTGCCTCCCAGCTTTGGAGCGAAGTCCGGGCCAATTTCGGCGTCCCAGAATTCTACGATGGCCATTGTGCTCAACACGGGAACTGGTCCGCTCACGTTCCAGTACAAGTTCACGCCGGAGGCGGGACGCGACAAGTTCCAGGTTTATATCGATGGTGTCGGCGACGGTGCGGCGGCATTTGAAACGTCCGCATCGACCGGCGGTGGCTTTGCCACGGCGTCTGTGCCGGTTATTGCCGGATCGCATACGTTCCTGTTCATCTACAGCAAGGACTCTGACGGCACGCCCAGCACCTTTGACGACGGTACCGGCGTTGTGCTGGATAATGTTGTCTTCCCGAATCCGAACGGGGGCTACTTCCGCGGTGACAGAAATCTGCTTCGCCAGCAGGGCAATTTCGTGGTCGAAAACAACGTGATTCGGGATGTCAGTCAGGATGGGATCAATATCAAATCCGACACCCGTGATCCGGTCACCGGAATGGCGCATCAGGGCACCCCGATTAACTTCTTAACGCTCAACAGCGAGCGTCTGGCTCCGGGTGTCGTCGTCACAAACAACGTCATCGCACGCTTTGGTTCGGACGGGATCGACTTTGGCGGCGATGCGATTGGCCTCGGAAATGTCCCGCCGGCAGCCGTACCGTTTGGCAAGATTATCAACAACACGATCGTCGGTGACCTGAGAGCTGGAACCGTCGGAATCCGCGTGTCGAACAATGCCAGCCCGACGCTGCTGAATAATCTGATCGTCAATACCGCGACCGGAATATCGGTGGATGTTACGTCCGGCACCACGATCGTCGCACGCACGTATTTCCGTGGCAACGGTGTCAATGTGGTCGGGGCAGCGAACGGTAATCAGATCGCAGACAATGCCGCCAATCTGCTGTTCGTCAATGCGGCTGTGGATAATTACTATCTCGCTGGCGACACCAATCCACTGGATGGCATCTTCGACGGGGCATTGCCGATTGACCGCTCATTAAAGAGTCTGGCAGATCGCACGAATTATCTCGCGGTGAAAACGGATCTGGGGATTCCGGCGTCCGATATCGTGTCTCCCACCCGCGATGCCTACGGACAACTCCGCGTGGACGATCCGTTGCAGCCACCGTCTGGTGTGGGCGGAGAAATCTTCAACGATGTGGGAGCTGTCGAACGTGCCGACTTTTTGGGACCCTATGTCAGTATTGTGGCTCCGACTCAGGACAACAGCACTCAGGATCTGGAAAACGTCCTGACGGTCCTGCACGTGGATAATGTGCCGCTGCTGACCCAGTTCGTCGTGACGCTGCTCGATACGGGAATCGGTATCGATGACCGTTCACTCAAATCCTCGCAGTTCCAGCTCTGGCAAAACGGCGTGCTGTTGCTGGAAAACACTGACTATCTGTGGCGGTACAACACCAACACGAACAGCGTGTTTCTGATTTCACCTTCGGTTTTTGCCGCTGACAACATCTATACGATCAAGATTGACAATACGCTGGCGACGGGCGTACTGGACCTGGCGGGCAATCGGCTGCAGGCCAACCAGGCGGATGGCACGACGCAGTTTGTGATCAAAGTGACCGACGGCGTGAATGATCCTCCCGTCAACACAATTCCGGCTCTCCAGACGCTGGATGAAGACACTTCGATTGTCTTCAACACGGCCAATGGCAACGGTATTACGGTTTCCGACAAGGATGCATTCATTGGGGATAATCGGCTGATGATGACGCTGCAGGCTGTCAACGGAAGACTGTCGTTGCCAGCGAGTGCAAGTCTTGGAAACCTCACGTTTACAGCGGGTTCAGGGAGCGCGGGTGCGCTGGACGTGCTGAAAACGTTTGAAGGCGATATCAGCGATCTCAATCTCGCGCTGGATGGTTTACTATTTGTTCCGGATCAGGATTACTTCGGACCGGCACAGATCATCATCACCACGAACGACCGCGGCCAGTTCAGCGGGCCTCCGTCGTTACCGGCTCAAACGATCAGCACTGTTCAGTTAACGGTCCTGCCAGTGAATGACAAGCCAACGTTTTCGTTACTGCCGGTGGCTCAGTCAACAATCGTAACGTCCGAAGATGCCAACACATGGACCAGCGTTGGTTTGGCGATCATCAACAATGTCGATCCCGGTGGGCCGCCATATGAAGCAACGCCGCCTGTTGGTTCCGGTGTGGTTCCACAGACCGTTTCGGCCACGTGGACTGTCACTGCCACAACCGGAAGCTGGACTACGGTGAACTTCTTTTCCGCACTGAATGTCGATGCGGCAACCGGCAAGCTGACGTTTACAACGAATCCGGATGTCAATGGTACGGCCACCATCAGCATTGAAATGGTCGATAGCCTTGGGCTGCGCAGTGACCCCAGGGTAATCACAATCAATGTCACGCGTGTAAATGACGTGCCGGTTTACACACTGGCCCCGGGTCAGACGGACGTCACAGATCTGGAAAACCAGGGCTTGAAAACGGCTGCATTTGTGTCCAGCTTCGCTGCGGCTCGTGGCACGGCACTGGACGAAATTCTGTTGCCAGCCAACGGCGGACAAACGACGACGTGGACTCCAGTCGTCACAGTCACCTCCGGCAACTTGCAGTTCGATACAATCCGGGTGCTGGCGAATGGTATGATCGAATACAAGACGAAGCAGGATAAGTACGGAACAGCGGATGTGACATTTACGCTTTCTGACAACGGTGGCTTGCCTGGCGTTAATACTGCGGCATCGAAGCTTGTGAAATTCACCATACAGGAAATCAACGATGCTCCCGTGAACGTCGTCCCAGGTAATCAGACGACTTTCGAAGACACACCGCTGCTGTTTGGAACCGCTACAGGCAATGCAATTTTCGTGGGTGACCCGGATATTTATCTGGGTAACAACACTCTCCAGGTGACATTAACGGCCGTTCATGGAACGATTACGCTGAACGGCCTCTCCGGCCTGGCATTCACTGTCGGCGATGGAACCAGTGATGCGGTGATGACCTTCTCTGGTGACGTAGCCGCCATCAATGCTGCTTTGAATGAAATGGTGTTCACCCCTGAGCAGGATTACTTTGTCGGGTTGCCGACTTATCCAACCGCGTCGCTGACGGTATTCACAAACGATCGAGGACAATACACGTCCGTCGGATTGCCGGCCCGGACTGATTCAGACACGGTAAACATCAATGTTATCTCAGTGAACGATCCACCGACCGTGGATCCGCTGGCATTGCCGATTATCGACATCAACGAAGACTCAGGCTTTCATTCGTATCCTGGCTATCTGACAGGACTGAGTGGCGGGCCTGCCAACGAAGATCAGACGCTGACGGCGCAGTTCTTACTCAAGTCGATCACCAGCAGCTGGACGGAGGCGGAATTCTTTACGATCGCTCCACGAATCGTATTCGACACGCTGACCCCGACAGGGCGGCTGGAATTCCAGGTGGCTCCGAATGTCAATGGTATCATCACCTATGACCTTCGAGTGGTCGATTCCGACGGACTTCCGGACGATAGTGCATCGATTCGCCAGTTCAGCATCCAGGTTGCTCCGATCAATGACAAGCCGACGTTCAATGCCGTACCGACACCTCCCACGATTCTGGAAGATGCCGGGGCTCAGATTGTTCCGTTGTTTGTCCAGAACGCGTCCGCCGGGCCTCGCGACGAGTCTCAGCTGCTGACCGCTCAGTTGACGGTGACAGGAACCACTGGAAGCTGGCTGCCGGGCGAATTCTTCTCTGTGCCGCCGGCTGTGAACATGACGGTCGGCTCCCCGAATTACGGCAGGCTGACATACACCGTTGCACCAAACGTGAACGGCACAGCGACCGTTTCCATCGTCCTGCGGGACACCGCTCTGCTGGCCAGCGACGCACGGACGTTTGTCATTTCAGTCACTGCTGTCAATGACCGACCCGTGTTTAACACGATCTCGAATCCGCCGACCGTCAACGAAGACGCGGGTCTGCAAACAGTGAATGGCTTCGTTTCGGGACAGTCCGCGGGACCTCGTGATGAACCACAAACTCTGATCAGTGAAATTATAGTTTCGTCGGTGACTGGAAGCTGGAATGCCGGGAACTTCTTCGCCGCTGGTGGCCTTCCAGTGGTTAATCCGGTTACTGGCCGTCTGACATACCAAACTGCTCAGGACGCCAACGGTTCCGCGACACTCAGTATCCTGCTGCGCGATTCTGTCGGACTTGCAAGTGTCGCTCAGACATTTACGATCACGGTGACCGCGGTGAATGACAAACCAGTCTTCACGCTGGATCCGCTTGTGGTTCCAACGATGATGACTCTGGAGGACATCGGGTTAAGCGTTTATAACATCGTTTCCGCATTTGATGCCGCTCGTTCAACCGCTTTGGACGAAATCGGCAGACAGACACCATTGACATGGATTGCTGGTACTCCGACGATCACATCCGGCACACTGGTGTTCGATTCCTTCAGCATTCTTCCGAACGGCCAATTGCAGTTCAAGTCGAGGTTGAACACTGCTGGCACGGCGACCGTAACTCTGCAGCTCCGCGACAACGGAGGCGGTGCTCCAAACAACCTGTCCGATATTCAAACCCTTAATATTCTCGTCGCCAACGTCAACGATCGTCCGATGGCGGACACCGGCAATTACGTCATGGATGCTGGCGAAAACCTGACATTGAATGCCAGCGCAACGTCCGACCCGGACCTTCCGTTTGGTGATGTGCTGACATACATCTGGGATCTGAACGGTGATGGAGTCTACGAAACGTCCACCGGGACAAATTCGATCAAAACGCTGACGTGGGCTCAACTGCTGGCAGCAGGCGTGACGGCTCCGGCGGAATATAATGCGTCACTGCTGGTCACAGACACAGCCGGCCTGTTTTCATCACGGTCGTTCCTGCTGTCGACCCTGACAGTCGATTACGGTGATGCTCCGAACTCTTTCGGAACTTTGAAGACTTCCAGCGGGGCTGCTCATGTACTGGTTGGAAATCTGTGGCTTGGTGCAGGTGTGACCGGCGACTTCAACGGTCAGCCGAGTGCAGCTGCGAACCTTGACACTGACAACGGGGTGGTCTTCACATCGCTGTTTGAACGAACAGCCAACGTGTCGCTGCCTACAACGATGAATGTGACAGCATCGATTGCCGGCAAGCTGGATGCATGGCTGGATCTGAATCGTAACGGGATCTTCGAGGCATCAGAACGTACGGCCTACGACGTGGTTGCCGGTGTCAATTCACTCGCCGTGATGATTCCACCAACGGCTTCCCTGGGTGCGACTCACATGCGTTTCCGAATCAGTACTTCCGGCAATCTGCAGCCGACAGGCCGCGTCATTGGCGGGGAAGTGGAAGATTACGCAGTCACCATTACGCAGTTGCCGACTCCACAGACGCCTGTGATTATCAAGCCTGTGGACTTTAATCTGACCGATGGTCGTGTTCCATACACGACAGATCTGACGCCGCGAGTAGAATGGCAAGACAATCCGAACAATCACCACTTCACAGTGATCGTGCGGAACGTCGGCGGAACGGCCGTATTCACACGGACGAACGTCGCGGCCAACCAGGTGGATGTCACGACCACCCTCATGGCCGGTGACTACACAGTCTCGGTGACCGCGTTTGATCGCGCCGGTGTGGCAGCACCAGCGGCCAACTATGCGTTCAAGGTCGTGCCGATCGCTGTTTCAGCTCCGGTTGGCGACATTGTAACGCACCGTCCGATTGTCAGCTGGAACGCCGTAGAAGGCTCGAAGTCATATACCGTTGAGATCACGTCCGTTCGGACAGGGCTTGTGGTGCATACCGCCGGTCTGAATGCTGCAACGCCTGGTTTCCTTCCAAATTACAGTGTGCCGACCAACTTGGCACTCGGCCAGTTCACAGTGCGTGTGCGTGCCGTGGACGCAGCTGACCTGCTCGGCGACTGGAGTCCACCGTCTGCGTTCAACGTCCGGACGCCGACCACGATCACTGCTCCGACCGGAACGTTGCTGAACCTGCGTCCAACCGTGACGTGGACGCCTGTTTTCAGTGCCACAAGCTATCTACTCGTGCTGACGAATGTAACCGATGGCGAGGAAGCATTCCGCGTAAGCGGTCTGACGACAACCAGCTGGACGCCGACTGCAGACCTGAAGATGGCTGATTATTCAGTCTCAGTCCGAGGCTTCAACGCGACAGGCGACAGCAGTAACTGGAGTGCGCCAAGACTGTTCAGAGTGAATCAAATTGCCGTGGCGACCGCACCGACCGGGCGAGTTGGCACGACAATGCCAACATTCAACTGGCCGCGTATTTTGGGGTCTGACAGTTTCGAGCTGATCATCAATCGCGGCTATGGCAACAAGGGCGTTCAGTTCAGTGGCATCATTCCTGCGTCAGATTCGTATACGCTGACGTCGGCTCTGCCATTGGGTAACTATTCGTTCAAATTCCGCCAGATTAACTTCCCAACGGATGCACTCACGGGCACTCAGGTCAGCACGGCATTCAGCGTGCCCTATAACTTTATCGTGGCGGCTGCTCCCACGGTGACATCCTTGAGCCCTAAAGCTGATCCGAACATCGATTGGGCCACGTTAAGCAATCGTCCCACATTCAACTGGACGAATCCGCCTGGTGCCGAAAAGAGCGACATCTGGATTGCCCAGGTTGGTGGCAATCCCAGGTACCTGCTCGTCAACGGTATCTCCGGCACGTCATTCACTCCGAACCAGGACATCGGAATCGGCACGTACACCTTCTGGGTGCGGACGTACTCGAATACCGACAATCCGGCGACGACAGCTGATGAACGCATTGCGTCCAACTGGAGTCAAGAGCAGCAGTTCAAAGTCGTCACGCAACCGGTTGCTCCGCCAATCGGACGTGTCAAAACTGGCAGGCCGACGTTCTCATGGAGCGCGGTTCCAGGTGCCATCACCTACGAAGTCTGGTTGTCGAACGATTCGGACGTCATCAGTCCGTACAGCAATGTTACTGCAATCGCAGCCTTGAACTATACGCCGACGACCAATCTGCCGGTCGGGCATTACACGTTCTGGGTCCGTGCAACCAACGGACTGGTGCAGCACAGTTACTGGAGCGTGCCGTACAAGTTTGAAGTGGCTGCAGCGCCAGTGCTGTCTGGTCCGCCGCGATCGACATTTGTGACAAAGCCTGTGTTCACCTGGAATAATATGGCAGTTCCGGTTGGCAACAAGACGGCAGGTGCGGATTCGTACGACTTCCTGCTGTACAAGGTCGATCCCGTCACGTTCAGGTACACGGCCTTACCACTGGTGACCGGCCTGACTTCGCCAACCTATACGATACCGACCGATCTCGCGATTGGGCAGTACCGAGCAGTTGTCAGAGCATTCGTCAACGGGCGTGTTACGACTCCGACGCTGCGAGGCGTGAATCCGACGTATACAGAATTCAGCAACTCGATCGACTTTTCGGTCGGTGGTGTCCCGATTGTGAATCCAATTCCGGATTTAACCGATCGGACACCCACGATTTCCTGGCAGGCGGTGCAGGGGGCAGCCAAGTACGATGTCTTTATCTCCACCGCCACGTCGACGACGGCTCTGATCCGCCAGAACGGCGTCACGGGAACTTCCTACACCGTGGCGACACCGCTGGCTCCGGGTGCGTACCGTGTCTGGGTTCGTGCGATCAGCTCCGATGGAACAAAGACGAGCAGTTGGAGTAATCCGGTTGATTGGACAATCTCATCCACGAACCAACCTGTCAATCCGCTGGAATCCGCCTCAGAACTGATTCTTGCCGTCGTCCCTCACGGAATTCCGGAACTGACTGTCACCAGCACAACGGTCAGCCTGGCTGACTTTGATGACAGTGAGTATCCGACCGCCCCGGTGCGCTCGACCGACGGTACAAGTGACACTCCGATCGTTCTGCCGGTGACGCGCAGAATCGACCTGGTGCCGGAGACCGCACCGATCGCGATCGAAGAGAGCTCAGCCGAAAATACGGACGACGTGCTCGCCGCATGGGATCAACAACTCTGGTGGGAACGCTCGGCAAGCGATGCAGTGACCCTGCCCGTCAGTGCCAACGACTCAGCAGTTCGAACGTCGAAGTCTTCCGCATCTTTCGGAATTCTTGGGGCTCTGTTGACGCTGGTGCCAAAGGCGATTCGCAGGAAACG
>JBBJME010000453.1:0-3405 GCA_037719765.1 Planctomycetaceae bacterium | reverse complement strand
CATAATCCCAGCAAAAGTGTCATGAGCAAATCGTTTGTGGAAATCGGCGTTGAAGAGTAACTGCTGACGGTCATGGCCGCGCGTGGATTTGTCCTGCAGACCTGTGGCCGTGTCCGTGCTGTCGATGGCCTGCCTGACCCCAAGCCGCCCGGCTTCGTCGAGCTTCCCAAGCCACGCCACAACCCGCTGCCGAGGGCCTCGCCTGGTTCGATAAGATTCGACGAGCGCCCAGTACGCTGTTCGCTGTCCGTTTTCTTCTTTGAAGTGCTGTCGGATAAACATGGCCGGGATCTTATGGCCCGTTTTTGTGCCCGCCAGATATCTTCTTCTCACTACATCGCGTTTCAGATTTCAAAACACGGCTGTTTTCGAATTTCAGATCCCAAAACACGGCGAACTTTTTTCGGTCGGTCGCGCTTTGTTACACTTCTGGGGAAGTTGGGTTAGCGCAGGAGTAAAACGCGATGACAACACAAACACTGACCGGCGGGAGTGCGATGGCCAGCAGCGGGATCGCCCGTTCTCCGGCAGCCCACAATTCCGCAAACCGTCGCCAGGATCGCAATGTCAGTATGACGGATCCGCCAGAAATCATGACTGCTGCCGGCAGCCAAAGCCAGAAATAGGTTGCCGGAATGATTCCCCGGCGAAACCTGCGAGTTGGCGGCATACCGCGTTGTGTGACGGTCAACGTCGGTGGTTGATACGGATCGTCATTCATTGCGTGGACCGCATTCCCGCTGTCGGTCGATCCCCGGCGTCAAGGATAAACAGACAAGATCAAACCTGCGCGCAATAGTCACTTCTTCTTCGGTGGCCGGAACTGATGCGTGGGATTGCCGAACACGGATTCGGCGGCTTCCATGATCGTCTCCGACAGTGTGGGATGAGCGTGAATCGAATCGGCAAGGTCGCGCGCCGTCGCACCCATTTCGATGGCGAGCACCGCTTCGGCAATCATTTCACCCGCGCCAACTCCGACGATGCCGATACCCAGAATCCGCTGCTTGACGGGTTCCACGATGAGCTTCGTCATGCCTTCCGTGCGCGCGAGTGTCTGGGCTCGCCCGGACGCTGCCCACGGAAAGCGATGTATGGTCACTTCTTTTCCCTGAGCCTTTGCTTCAGCCTCGGTGATGCCGGCCCAGGCCAGTTCCGGGTCGGTGAATACGACCGCCGGGATCGCAATGTTGTCGAATTCGACAGGTTCACCCAGCAATGTTTCGGCGGCAACTTTTGCTTCACGGGTGGCCTTATGAGCCAGCATCGGTTCGCCGGCGACATCGCCGATCGCCAACAGCTTCGGGTCGGCAGTCCGCTGATTCCTGTCAATCCTGATAAAACCCTTTTCGTCGATCTGTACTTTGGTCTTTTCAAGCCCGAGGCCCCGGCTGTTCGGACGGCGTCCGACAGACACAAGGACACGATCAAAGGTCTGCTGTGGCTGGACACCTTCGCCTTCCAGACTCGCCACGATGCCTGCTGTGGTCGGTTCCAGTTTGGCAACTTTGGTGTTCAGATGAATGGCTTTGAACTGGTGAGCCAGTCGCTTCTGCAACGGCGTCACCAGGTCTCGATCGGCTCCCGGGAGCAAACCGCTGGTCATTTCCACGACCGTGACTTCCGTGCCGAGGGCCGCATAAACCGAACCCATCTCCAGTCCAATATAGCCGCCACCAATCACCAACAGGCGTTTTGGAATGTCCTTGAGTTCCAGTGCACCGGTCGAATCCATGATGCGATCGTCTCCGAGGGCAAACATCGGCGGCATGGAGGGCTGGGAACCAGTCGCGACGATGCAGTGATCGTACGTCAGAGTTCTCGTCGTGCCTTCTGCCGTTTTCACTTCGAGTGTGTCTGAATTCAAAAACGTGCCGCGACCTTTCAGTAACTCGACACCGCGGGCCTTGCAGAGACTTTCAATGCCGCCGGACAGACTGCCGACGACGTTGTTTTTAAATGTGCGGAGCTTATCGAGGTTGATCGTGGGCTTTGAAAATGTGATGCCGCATTCTTCCGCTTCGGCAGCTTCATTGATCAGCTTGGCGACATGCAGCAGTGCTTTCGAAGGGATGCAGCCGCGATTGAGGCACACGCCGCCGGGTTTGACGCCTTCGTCGATCAGCACGACTTTCATTCCATGGTCGGCCGCGGCAAACGCCGCCGGATACCCACCCGGACCACCACCCAGAACCACCAATTGAACGTGTTGATCAGCCATTGAAACCAAGTGCTCCGAAACTGTAAGGCATGCAAATCGCATGCTGTGTGCTTTGACTGTGATGCATGGGATCGCAAGGCGGACACCGTTCCGAATCCGCCACGGTGCGAACTGTAGTGAAGATGCCTCAGATTATCAAAAGGAACGCGAATTATTGGCTGACAGGAACGTCCTCGCTGATCAGGGTGGAACGATGATCGCAGAACGTCCGCGGGAGGGCAAAGCTCCTGCTGAGCCGCCAGGACTGCGACGATACCCGGTCCGGAGTCGCAACGGTGCAGAACGGACACGCCTGTCCACGCGACAGGAATCGCAGTTCCGGACCGTTTTGTACCCAACTACGGTTTCGCCAATGGCAGATGCAGTTCAACCTTGTCGTGCATCGTATACAGACGCCATTGATGACCATCATGCACAAGCTGGCCGCTGGATTTGTTCTCACTGATCGGACGCAGGGGGCCTCGGAGATCTTTCGTCCAGTGCCTCAGATCACGTGATGTCGCCAGATAAGTGCACCATTGCCGAGGCTTCTCCGGGGAACCGGTACCATGCAGCACGGCGACATATGTGTCGCCGATGCGGATCACCTGATTCATGGCGATCATCCGGGCGTCGAACTGGTCGAGTCCGGGCAGCAGCAATGGTTCGTCCGCAACGTTTGTCCAGGTTTTCATGTCGGTTGATCGAGCCAGCCAGATTCCTGCATCACGCCGTTCGTAAAACAGATTCCAGACGCCGTCCTCAAAGAACGCGGTTGGCGTGCCGAACGGCCCAGTGGGGATCGGTTGTCCGTTCGTAAGTCGGACGTCGAGCGTGCCGATGCGATCCCAGTGAACGCCATCGGCAGATTTCAGCAGCTGGGACTGATCCTCTGCACCCTCGGCAAACATGAAGAATTCGTCACCGACTTTGACGATCATGATGTCTTCGATCCAGAAGTCACCCACAATCGGTTGCTCAGAGGATCGCTTCCATGCGATGCCGTCGGATGACGTTGCCAGTCCGAGACTCATCGATGCCGGCTGTTGACTCGGGTCATAACCGGTGTACCAGAGCTTCCAGCCGGTTGCGTCTTTCAGAATCCAGCCACGTTCACGGATCTTTGTGTCCCATTTTCCGTCCGCCGCGGAAAACACCGGGTTGTCGGAAACAGGTTCGAATGCAATCGACAGGACCGGCAGGTC
>JBBJME010000452.1:0-3408 GCA_037719765.1 Planctomycetaceae bacterium | reverse complement strand
GTCAGGTCGTCGCCAGCCAGCCGCGTTTGCGCAAATTTCTGCAGGTCGTTCAACAGGGCGTTTCCCATGCCTTCCACATCGCCGGGTGCCGCCAGGATCGCGGCATGCAGGCGTTCACTCCCATACAATTCTCCGGAACTGTTGCGCATTTCGGTGGCACCGTCCGTATAGAGCAGCAGCATGTCGCCAGGCTCGAACGATGTTTCGACCTGCTCATACGGACAATCGCGGACACCCAAAGGCAGACCCGCCATATCCGCCGCAAAATCCTCAATCTGGATCGGTTTCCGGCTACCGCGACGAAGCAGCGGTGGAGGATGTCCGCCATTGATCACAGTCAGTCGGCACTGATCCATATCCAGTACAGCGACGACAAATGTAATGAACCGATCGTCAGTGATCGAATTCAGCAGCAGGATGTTCAGCTGGCGAATGGCATCGGTCAAATTCGAAGAACTGGAAAGACAAATGCGTGTCGCAGCCGCCAGATGGGCCATCAAAAGTGCTGCCGACATGCCCTTGCCGGCGACATCGCCGACGACAACTGCCAGCCGATTTCCGGGCAGCCGGATGTAATCAAAATAATCACCACTGACCCGCTGAGCAGGTGCATAATGATCAAAGAACTCGAAGCCTGCATACGAAGGACGGACGGTGGGCAGCAGACTTCTTTGAATTCGAGTCGCGGCTTCCAGTTCCTGCCGTTCTTCATGCAGTCGGGCGACTTCCATCGCTCTGGCGGCAAGCAGGCTTGCGCAAACGAGTAATGCAAGATCTTCTTCACTGAATTGACTGGTTCGATCTCGCGAGTCCAGCTGAATGACTCCCGTGCAATCCCCGTCCTCGCGATTGATCGGGACACACATGATCGAACGAATATCAAGGTGTTGAATGCTCTCGGTAAACTTGATTTGTGAATCGATGCCGGCATCGCGACTGAGAATCGCACGTCCGCTGACCAGAACCTGCTGGATAATGCTGCGGCTGACTGGAAGGGAGTCTGAGCCTGCGTTACGAGGGCGGCGATACTTCACGGCGCACGGAGTCATCGCCCCCGTCTGCTGATCCCGGAGCAGAATGAATCCACAGTCGGCAGTCGGAAAAATTGCGAACAGGCTGTCCAGGACCTGTGGCAGCACAATCTTCAGATCCAGCGAGTGACTCAGGTTGCGGGCAATTTCCAGAACAGCTCGCAGTTTGGCTTCTGGTTTCACGGAAAGTCGCAGATCACCATCGACTTCCAGCGACGACAGTTCCGGGACAAGAGGTGCATTCACCAGTTCGGACAGCGGGATGGTTCGCGTCTCCGGAATGCCACCCATCGTCTTCATCGTGGCCCCGAAAGATCCCGGAGACACCTCAGCTGGTGCTGCCTCGTCCTGAAAAACCAGGGTTAGACCGACCACGGAGATCCGATCGCCCGAAAACAAACGAGTCCGCCTTGCCAGACGTTGTCCATTGACGAACGTGCCGTTCATGCTGCCCAGATCTTCCAGGCTGTACGAGCCTTTCCTGTTCAGAATCATGAAGTGTCTGGCAGACACGACCGGTGAATCCACGACGATGTCGCACCCCGGATCCCGCCCGATCACTGTCAGCACGCCATGCAGCGGAAACTTCTGATTTCTACGAATGTCACATAAATCAGCCATGTGTGTTTCCGTAAAGGAATCAGCCCAATCAGGTGAGCGACTCAAAGCTGTAGAGCGCCTGGTCGCGAGTCTCGAGAATCTCGCAAATCCGGTGCAGTCGAATCAATTCCAGAACACTGCGGACTCCGGGTTTCACACCGCACAGTTTCAGGTCACCTCCGGCCACTGAAACATGCTTCAGACATGAAATGATGGCACCACAGCCACGACTGTCGACAAACTCGACGCGCTCCAGATCCAGGACCAGCTTGTGACAATCGCCCAGAGCGGAAATGATCTCATAGCGGAACGAATCCGCGTTGCTGAGATCCAGATGTTCCGCGATGGGTGTTGCCACCACGACATCGCCATCTCGTTCGATCAAAACATCCATTGCGGATTGCTCCTAAACGCATCGTGTGCGATTTTTTGTGAGGCAGATTGTGCAGCGCCCCGCATCGTCCCGCGAAAAATGAACCTCGTCAACCGACTGCTGAATCAGGAATTGCCCGTAACCACTTTCCGCACGACCATTGAAATCAGGAGGCGGAACAGCTTCCGGCGTGAATGAACAACCCGGATAAGAAAACGTCACACTCACACGCTCGTTTTCGACGTTGAGGGTCAGTTCAATCAACCCTCCGGGCTGCCCTCGCATGCCGTGCAGCATGATATTGCCGGCCGTTTCACTCACAGCCAGTTCCAGCTGCGAGATCGCAGGAAGATCGGACGACTCATTCCAGATTTGGCGGCAGCCCTTTCGAATGAATCCTCTGATTTCGGATATCAGACGCGGCTTGCCTTGAAAATGGCGTCGCAATTCGACCATGGGCTCGGCCCTCTTCGCGGCTGCTGTTGAATGTTGCAGAACGCAGGGAATGAGTATACTTCAGCCTTGAGAGAATTCAAATCAGCAAGCAGGCAGACAGCGATGAGTTCTGCTGTTTCGGCTTGGTCGTGAATCTGGAACAGTCGAACTACTGGGAGACAGATCATGCAGACCGAGAAAGTTGCCATCGATATACCTGCCTGCGCACTGCCGGATTCTGACTGTTTGCGGGAGTCCATCCTGCATCACGTAAATTATTCATTGGGTCTGAGTGCGGAAGGTCTGCAACCGCGTGAGGCATTTCGAGCTGTTTCCCTGGCCATCCGTGACCTGATGATCGGGCGTTCTAGGTCCACAGAGGCGATCTATCACAACACAGACGCCAAGCGACTGTACTATCTGTCGCTTGAGTTCCTGATCGGGCGCTCGCTGCGCAACAATCTTGTGAACCTCGGACTGCTGAATCGCTGCCGGGAAGTTCTGCTTGAATTCGGCGTTGATCTTGCAGAAGTTGAAGAGCACGAGACAGATGCGGCTCTTGGAAATGGCGGCCTGGGGCGACTCGCCGCCTGTTTTCTGGATTCTCTGGCCACACTGGGAATGCCGGGATTTGGTTATGGTATCAACTATGAGTACGGTCTGTTTCGCCAGGAAATCCGAAACAGTCAGCAGGTAGAAAGGCCTGATAACTGGCGAACCTACGACACGCCGTGGCAGATTCAGCGTCCTCAGGATGCCGTGCTGGTTTCGATGTACGGCCATGTTGAACACACGATGGATCGGCAAGGCACATACAACCCGATGTGGCTGGACTGGATCGTCGTGATCGGCGTCCCGTGCGACATGCCTGTCGTGGGCTATGGAGGTCTGACGGTAAATTACCTGCGTCTGTACTCTGCCCGCGCGTCGCAGGAATTTGACATGAGTATCTTCAATGAGGGCGATTAT
>JBBJME010000037.1:0-38975 GCA_037719765.1 Planctomycetaceae bacterium | reverse complement strand
TCGGCCCGCGCGACTTCTTTAGGGCGTCCAGGGCGAAATGAGCCATCGCGTAGACATGAATCAGATTCCGCCGCAGCGAGTCCACAAAAGCATCGACTCCGGCACCGAGTCCCACGCCGTCATTGACGCCCGCATTGTTCACCAGAATATCCAGCCGTCCGAACCGCGTCAGTGTCTGTTCAACTGCATTGCGGCAGGCATCCACGTCCGCCAGATCACCCTGAATGAAGAAGCACTCTTTTCCCTCGTCCGCATATTGCCGCTCCAGGGCGCGACCTTCTGCTTCGCTGCGATTGACGTTTGCCACGCAGGCACCTTCCGCAATGAGACGACGGACGATTCCAAGCCCGATGCCTTTTGAGCCGCCAGTGACCAATGCGACTTTGCCCACAAGTCCCAGATCCATGATTCAATATCCCGTTGTCTATAGTATTCGATTCCACGATCCCAACCAGCCTAATTACGAATGTGATTGCCATGTCCCTGCGGGCGTCGACGACCGCATGGTCGGAGCCATTTTCGGAGATGTCAATTCACTTCCCAACAATCACGGGATGTGACGGTTGGCTGCCTGCCAAAGTCATGTGTAAACTGGGAATCAGTTCGCCGCTGAATTCGGCAGTCGGATTCTGGCCGCTGCGTCGACACGTTCAACACTGGCATGGAGAACTCTGATGCAAACGTCGCTTCTTTGTCGTCGGTTTTGTCGTCCGTTGGCTTTCTACCTGTGGATTCTGAGTGGCGTTGCGGTGAACGCAGGTCCGGTCGGGATCGGCTGGACGCCGCATGGAGTATCCACAACAGCCGGATACATCGCTCCTGACGGGAAGCTGGTCCTGTTCGACGGGGGAGCGGCGGGTTGGACACCGCGGCCAGTGACTTTCCCGCACACGTTGGTCCCCGGAGGTCCGATTGTCTTGCTTCCTCAGGCGGCGGGCGACGTCTGGCCCACGGTGATTACCGTGTCACCGACGAACAAACTGCTTCAGATCGTGAATGGTGGCATTCCGCAGGTCCTGCTTCCCGCTCAGAGTTTTCCCGTCGGAGCTCATCTCGAGCTTGTGCAGAACGGAACGCAAAGGCTTGTGATGGGAGTGACGGGCACAGGTGATCTGTGGAGCGTGGATCCATCCACGAATGTGGGACATCCCATCAACAGTCCGATGGAATCATTTCCGTTCGGGACATCGATCAGCGCGGTCGCCGCTGGCGGTCAGTACCATGTGTTCGCTGTCGATCACTTTGGCACGATGCATTACTACTTCGGAAGTGGAGGCGTATGGTCATCGGTGGCCATTGCCGGGAGGCCTGATTCCAGGAACGCCGGTGGCCGCTGATGTGTTTCCGATCGGATTGCCGCCCGGTCAGAAGCTCAATGTCGCCGCGATTGATCCGGCAGGCAATCTCGTACTGTGGAGCAAGCCTGCAGGATTGCCATGGATGCCGCCCGCCATTGTCGCTGCCGGTCAGTCGCCGGGAGCGCCGTTGGAAATTGGTGACTCATCGTTCGGCCCGATGGTATCGACCATCAGTGCCGGGGGGAACTGGAATGTCTGGATTCATGATTCCGTCGGAGGCTGGGCGGATCACCTGATGGGACCAGGATTTTTTACCGGAGCTCCCATTGCCTTCGCGCCGGCGGTCGGAACGTTTTTCACCATTGATCCTCTGGGCCGACTTGTCTGCGCAAACTGGACCGGCACGGCATGGTCAACCGGGTACGCGGTGCCTTCACTGGGATTTACACCCAGGCTGATCAGTCGCAACTTCATCCCGAATCCTGAATTGCCGCCGGCGACTGTCATATTGATCAATTCCGGCACAGACCCTCTTGTGGTGCAGATTGTGGATATGTTCGATCCGCGGCAGTGATCACCCTCGCATATTTCCTTGGGCCCCCGATTCTGATCTACAGCATTCAGCGGTTCCGACGTGATATGCAGTTGCTGGAGTTTGATCCCGCATCGATTCCGAACTCCGGCATCATCGAGCAGTTCTTTGACGAGTTCGTGTGCTTCGTGTTGATGATGAGTTTCACGGGGATGCTGCGGAATTCCTGCGGCAGGCTGTTCTCATCGAATGTTTTGATGCGCAGATTGCCACAGGTTACCTTCAGCTGTGTGACGCTGGATGGCGACCAACGGCGTACGGGGCGATGATCATGACGTGGAAGGAACTTTGGCCGATGAAGTCAGTCCTCACGGCTCTTCTCCACAGACGAGGGCGAAAACTGGCCGCTGACCTGGACAATGAATTCGGTCCATTACCGCAGTGGTAGTCGATGTCTTTGCACGTATGGTACGCTGGCTTGTTTCGTCATGTGGCCCTGTTCGAGGCTCGTCTTGTCGGAGCGCGACCGCAACATTTCCTGAGTTCGCCACTGGATTCTGTTCGGGATCTTGTGCACACTGTCCTGCTGTGCGATTGGACGTATGTGCTTTGAAGGCGTGCGCAATGAATCAGGCTCGATACCGAAATCAATTGGTCCTCGCGGTTGCGGCGTTTTTACTGCTCAAAACAGTGTCAGGAAACCTGTCGGCGCAAGACATCACGCTCAAGGGGCATTCCGGAGCCGTCTTGATGGCCGCGTTTGCGGCAGAAGACGGGCGAGTCGTCACCGCCAGCAGTGATCAGACAGCCAAACTGTGGGATGCTGTGACCGGTGAGGAACTGCAATCGTTTAAGCAACACACAGGACCACTGTATTGTCTGGCCGTGAGTGCTGATGGACGAACGCTGGTCACCGGCGCGCAGGACAACACGCTGCGTGTCTGGGATCTGCCGCTGAGTCATCCCATTCGGCGTGTGACGGCTCCTGGTGCTGCGGTGATGGAATTTGTATTCAGTCCCGATGGCACACTGCTGCTGGCCGGTTCGGCGGATCACAGTGTCCGGCTGATTGACCTGTCGACGCATACCACGGCCGCTGCATCACCGGCTCCGGTACTGCCAGCGGCATTGCTGAGAGTCGGGCATACAAGTGATGTTCTTGCCACAGCGTATCGCAACGATGGAACGTCGTTCGCCACTGCGGATGCCACCGGTCACATCATGGTCTGGAGCCCCGACCTTGATCAGCAACTGGCTCGACTGCAGGCACATCCAGGCAAAGTGACGGCGATAGTCCTGCCGAACAATGATCAGCGATTGGCGTCCGCTGGCGACGATGGAATCATCCGCGTCTGGCAGCTTCCGACACCATCACCGAAAAAACTGGCGGCTTCCGACGTCGCTGGAGGCACAATCGCCGTCCTGCCAGGGCAGCAAGTGGCTGTCTACGCGCTGGCAAACGGGCTGTGTCGCCTGATCAATCTGTTGACGGGAGAAGTTCAGCGTGAGTTTCCTCAGCCCGAAGGCGAGACGACTCAGATTGCCGTCTCACCGACAAGTGCGTGGTTCGGACGCGCCAACACGGCGGGCCGCATGCAGGTGATCAACGTCAACGATGCGAGTATCATTGGTTCGGTTGCCGGACACGAGGGAGCGATCAAAGATGTGGCCGTCTGTCTGGATGGCCTCCGATTTGTCACCGCAGGTGCAGACGGCACGATGCGACTTTGGAAACAACCGCTCGCAGCCGTTCCGATGCCAGGCCATTCCGGCATCGTCCGCAGTCTGGCTGCGGCGAGAAACGGACTGTGGTCACTCACTATTTCAGATGACATGACCACCCGTCGCTGGAACGCGGCGGGTGCACTGGTCGCTCAGTATGGAAACCACACCCAGCCTTTGCGATCCGTCATGATTCGAGACGACGATACATTGTTTGCGACCGGTGATGCGGAAGGCACGGTTTGGGTCTGGGATGCTGCCACCGGGACGGCACAGGGAGTGGTCAGGGCTCATTCTGTGGCCGTGTCCGCATTGGAGTTTTCTGCAGATCGCGGCAGTCTCATCACGGCTACGGCCGACGGCACGATTCGAAGCTGGACGCTGCCGTTGCCCGCTCAAAAACCTGCCGATGGAACAGAACCAGTCAAGCCGGCCTGGGAATACAAATCGGCCGACGGGGCAGGCATTCTGCAACTGGCGCGGCTGTCGCAGGAGCAAGGATTGGCAGCACTCACGGCGGTCGGCACATCGATCGTGCGACTTCGCTGGGACGGTTCTGCTGCCGATCCGATTGCATCCCCCGGCGGGGTCCTGAAACGTCTGGATGTCGCCGCCAACGGAAGTGCATTCCTGGCAACCAGCGATGCCGGACAAATCCATGTGTTTGAAATCAACGGGCTGCTGCGAAAGTCATTGGCACCGATTGCCGGGTTAACATCAGCCCGATTCGATCGGGACGGCGCGTTTGTGGCAGTTTGCAGGACTCAGCCTTTCGTGCAAATAGTGAATGGAGTCACTGGTCTGGTTCACGAAGAATTGGCGACCGGAATTCCCGTGATTGATGCTGGCTGGACCGGTCAGGATCAGCGGAGTCTCGTCTGCCTCGGCGCGGGGAATGACAGTGTACTCGTGCAGAGCGCGCTGCTGAAACACTGGGGCGGCATCAAAGACGGTGCGACGGCCGTCACGCTGTCACCGGATCAGCAATTCGCATTTTGCGGCGGCTCGGATGGAACAATTCGCCAGTGGAATCTGACGGACGCAAATCCGGCGAACATCGAGCCCGTGAAAACATATGCGGGCCATGCTGCGCCTGTGACGGAACTCAGCGTTTCGCCCAATGGGGCGATCCTGTGTTCTGTCAGCGACGATAAAACACTTCGGGTCTGGAAAATCGCCGACCGTTCAATCGTTCACACGATTGAACATCCGAAAGCTGTCACGTCAGTTTCCGTGTCTCCTGATTCCACGAGGGTCGTGACCGGCTGTGCCGATGGCATCCCGCGATTGTGGGACGTCACGACGGGACAGTTATTGGAATCGTTTGCCGATCATACGGCGGACACAGCTATTCAGTGCGTGCGTTATCTGAGTGACAGTCAAACAATCGTATCGTCCGGTGATGACAAGTCACTGATCACCCGGCGGACGACGGTGAGCCGATCGGTGGCAGTCCATACGGGAGCCATTCGCAGCATGGTCGCTTACAATGGTGGCGTGCAGGTGATTTCAGCCGGTGATGATGCCAAAGTTGTGATGACGAATCTTTCGACTGGCAACAGGGACCGCGAATACACGGTCGGGGACCAGAAGCCGGTGGTCGTCGCAGTACGTCCGGATGCTCAGCAGATTGCAGCCGGTTGCGAAGCGGGCGAAGTTCTTGTCTGGAATGTAAATGACGGCACAAAGACATTGCAGGTTCTCAACGTCAATTCCGCTGTGACGTCGATGGCATGGAGCCCTGACAATCGCAAGCTGGCCGTTTCCACCGCCAGGAATACGATCCACATTTTCGCACCGACGGTGCAGGGTGTTCAGCCTCCGGTGGAACTGACGCTGCATCAGCAGTTTGCGGTCACAAGTCCGGTCAACCGATTGGTGTTCGCTGCTGACAGTCGCTCGGTGTGGACCGCGCTAGCCGATGGTCAGATCGAAGAATGGGCGTATGCAGGGCTTGAACAGCGTCGGCAGTTCAACCACGGCGGACCTGTGTACGGCGTGGCCGTGACACATGACGGTTCGACGGTTGTATCCTGCAGCACTGATCAGACTGTTCGAGTCTGGGATACGCTTGCCGGTCAGCAAAAGTTTCAGCTCAACGGTCACGACGGTGCCGTGCATGCAGTCGCACTGAGTCCCGATGAAACATTTGCAGTCTCATCCGGTGCGGACGGTACACTGCGTCTGTGGGACATCGTCGGTGGTCGGCAGTTGAAGCAATTGATTACGTACGACGCAACCATGTATTCCATCGCTGTTCATCCTCAGGGTGCGTTGATTGCGGCGGCCGGAGCGGATCGCAAAGTCCATCTGCTGGACATGATTACCGGCACGGAACGGCAGGCGATGACCGGGCATTCAGACTATCTGCACAGCGTGACATTCAGCCCTGACGGAGCTCGGTTGATGTCGTATGGCTACGCCGGACAACTCAAATACTGGAACACTGCTGACGGCAAACTGCTGCATGAAAACCGCCTCGGTCGCATCGGAAACACGGCCCAATTCTCCCCCAGCGGCAAGCGAATCGTTGTCGCGAGCGGCGACGGTACTGCCAGCATTGTGCCGAGTGGGTTTTGACGACGCACTAATGACCAGCGAGCAGCGCCATCGCTGGCCCGCCATTGCGATACCGCACGCGTTCGAAGGTGACATTAACCCGAAGCGTCAGCGAGGGCTCCAATTTCAATTCCAAATCCCTCGCTGACGCTTCGGGTTACCATCATGTGCTCACAAAAGTTTCATTTTCTGCCGCGCTGAGTATAACCCACGCTTTTGAGCGGGCCTCATCAGGAATCACTTCCGGCGATGAAACAAACTGAGAACCTTGTTCCAAAGCCGCGCAAAGCGCCCCGGATCAAGCACGGTTTCAGTCCACGTCTTTCTGGAAGAAGTGAAGTTGCCCCACGCCAGATCGACGTAAGGGGTGTAGGTATGGCGCACCGAATTCCAGATACCTTGTTCGTTGATGCTGGCAAGTGAATCCCAGTAGTGGGTGAAAATGTTGCGGTTAATAATTTTCCCGGCAACGAACAAACCGGTGAGCGTTCCCTGCGACAGGCTCTTAACGCTTTCGACGGTCTCCATCGCAATTGCAGCCGAGACACCCAGCAGGCTGACCTGCTCCCGGTTTGCGATCGATCGCATTTCAGACCAGTAACGACTGATTTCAGATTCCGGGATCAGGTTACGAGGATCAATTTCGTTGACAGCTTTGCGCGTTTGTTCAACACTCGTACGGAGTTCGTCCAATGACAGTGGCGGCTGATCAAACGCGCTGGCTGCTGAACCACTGGCCTGTTTGACGGCGTTGAACAGGTCTTCCACTTTGTGAATGCTGGAACTGTCGTCGATCAGACCCTGCGCCTGAAGTTCCTGCGCCAGCTCATTCAGGTACGTCTTCGTTCCGTACGCGGCGTCGCTGACGATCGCCAGAACCCAGAGCGGCGAGACATGCAGCGTGGCAAGACCCGCAATGTCGATGAAATTTCCCGCCGCCTTGCGAGCAATAAACCGGGAAGGATTTGCGGTGATGTCAGCGCTGACAGTCGCAGGCATCATTGGTACGCCGGACTGCGGGATAACAGCGGGAGCGGATTCTGAAACGGTCGCGACGCTGCTCAGAAGAAATCCAAGCGAGTTACGAACCATGACTTCATAGCTTTTGGAATCCTGAAACGCCTGCGGAACCACGAACTCAGCAATTTCTTTTGCCGTTCCCGCCGTGACACCGACCGCGCTGCGAACCAGTCGCTCGGGCAGCGAAATGCCATACAGCAGCCCGTTCATCAGCGACTCGACCGTGGAGAAAGAGCCGACGTCGGGCGGCAATGACGCGTCCGCTGCGGGAACCGGTGACTGAGAAGGAACAGACATGTGCGCAGCCTTCAGGATGATCAGCATCCCGAGCCATTGAATCGACGACCGTCACGGGAGTGCGGTGAGTGTAATGTCTGGCCGCGCCGTTGTCATGCAAACGGAGGAGCGATCAAAGAATGGGGGGCAATGGCACCAGACTTAGATCGAGAGTCAAAGCGGGCCACGCTGCCGGTCTGTCCGACGCGAGTTTTCCCAATTATGTTCGGCACAAGACCTGCACCACCCAACTGACTCATCCGATGCAAAAGAAACTGAACAGTCTGGCACGCTTTCCTGCACCCAGTTCCTGCTGTGGATGAAGTTCGTCCGCACCAAAACAGCGTGGGAGTTCTGATCAGCGCGCAGGTCGGCCTCCCGATGCGCACGACACTCTCCACCACTTCGTTGACACTTGCCATTTGGGGTGATAACCTCCCTCCCAAGTACTTATAGGCGACATAAGAATCCGAATCCTCTCTGCCCAACGTGCAGGTGGCTATACTGTATTCAAGCAAGGTGATGCGTATCAGGTAACGTTGACTCAACATCCTTTTCCCGCTCAGGAGTTTCGGCATGATTTCAGCCACACTTCAGTCGTACGTTCAACGGCACTTCCAAAATGCGAAGTATGGACGACGACGCAAGATGAGTGGGGGGGGGGCATGTGGCCTGTCTGGAAAGACTTGAAGAGCGAGTCCTGCTCACGGCGAACAGCGGCATCAACGTTGCAGATCAGCTTGCCCTTTCCACCACAGCCGCACTTGCTGCGCAACAGGCGTTCACGACGGCCTTAGCGGCCGGGCAGGCAAGCAACTTTGGATTGCAGTCCACGTTTTCGAGTGCCACCGCTCAGTCTCAGACGGCGCTCAATGCCTCGATGCAGACGACGACCGCGACGCTGCAATCTGCGATCACGGGAGTTGACTCCAGCTTCAACACCAGCATGACGCAGGTGAATCAAACGGCGACTGCAAGTGCCGCCGCCAATCAGCAGACGCTCACAACCGGAGCCACTCAGCTTTCCGGCACGTTCAATACGGCGATCACAGCGGCAAATACCACCGCCACCGCCACGCTCGCCGCAGCCACGGCCACGTATGAGAGTGCGATCAGCAATCTTACGACCGCGATGAATACTGCGATCGCTGGGCACACCGTCACATATAATGCCGCGATCGCGGCCACTGATGCCGCGTTTGATGCAGGAATGACGGCTGCGAATTCTGTCTACGACAGTGCCGTGCAGTCCGCATCGACAGGATTTACGACGGCGGAAGATGCCGCATGGACTGCGTATCAGTTGAGCACGAACACGAGTGCCACCGGTTCAACGGGCATCTACAATGCGGCCCTCGCCAGCGCCGCGAGTGTCCGTGATGCGGCGCTCGCAGCAAACCCTGCTTCCGAGTTTGATGCGGCGGCTTTGGCAAGCAACCCCGCAGTACAAAGTGCGACGACTGCGGCGAATTCCGTGTTTGATGCGGCTCTGGCGGCAGCGGACGCCACCTACGATACGAACGTGACAGCATTCACCGCCACCCATGACGCCGGCATCGCCAGTGCTCAGGTAACATACACGCAGACCATCAGTGCTGCGGACACGGTTCGAACCAACTCGAAAGCGGCTGCGAACGGAAGTTATTCCACGGCTGTCCAGGCGGCATCAACAGCGTTCAATGCTGCGATCGCAGGCTTGCAGTCTACGTATGATACGGCGGAACTCTCGGCGACGGCAACGTACAACACAGCTGCCCAGGCAGCGAGTTCGATCTATACGGCTGCGATGCTGAACGCTCAATCGGCCTATGATGGGGCAGTTGCTGCGGCAGAATCCGCATTCAATGTCAGCACGGGTCCTGTCAGTCAGGCCCATTTCGCCGCCGTCGCCAGTCTGCTGGCAGCGTATCAAGCCAATCTGCGGAGTTCCCAGACTCAAAATCAGACGGACATGCAGGGGCCAAACGCGGCGCGCACGACTTCGGTCGCAGGAGCAGACGCGGCGTACAACACCGCTGTCGCCGGATTTCAGCAGACGCAGAACGCCACGATGAGCGGAGCCAATGCTGCGTTTGCGGCCAGCGAACATGCGGCCGCGACCGATTACTGGTCCGCTCAGTCGGCGTACTTCCTGTCGTTGGTGTCCTCAATGACCGGAATGACGCCCGGTAATCCATCGATTCTGTACAACGCCGCCAAGCAGTACGCCATCGACGTGGCGTTTGCGGGTGTCGCCGTCGCCGCAGCCAGCGGTGCCGCAGGCGTCACGTTTGTGACCAGCGAACGAGGTGCCGATACAACTCGCGACATCGCCGTCAATACCGCCGACAACACGCTGGCCGTCGCCGGTGCCGGGGCGAGCAAAGCTCAGGCATTGCGGGATGTGGATTCAAAAGAGGCCTGGCTCCACGCTCTGGCTTCAGAAAACGCGACGTACATCATCACGATCGCGGGGTATCGAGCCCTCTCGGAGATCGCCAAAGCCGGTGCAAAACAGACTTTCGACACAGTGGCCAACGCTGCCGCTGCCGCGCAGTCGAAAGCGATCGCCGCCTCAACTCAGGTTCGTACGGTGGCCATGATCAACGCCGGAGCCGCATTTGCGAATGGTAAAGTTGATGCCAGCCATACGCGAAGTGATTCGATCGCAGACGCGGCCGAAGCACTGACAAATGCCCTGGCTCAGGCGGAAGGAACATATCTGATTGCCGCAGCCGGGGCTGATACCTTGTTGGCGAAGGCAATTTCATCCGCAGATCAGACATTGATCAATGGCATCGTTGGTCAGCAGGTGTTGTATGTCTCGACGCTTATGAATGCGGTCGTTTCCTGGACGGCCGGCACAACCTCTGCGATCTCGGGAGCGGCCCAATCCCGCGGCGCAGCCACTGCCGCGACGATTTCAGTCGCAACCGCATGGCAGCAGTACACAAATCTGGCCGCCACCGCTGCAGCCGTTGCGGCGAATGTCGGAATGAGCACTTGGGCGGGCTACGCCAACGCGACGGCTGCCGCAGGTAAAGCAGCCGCAGATGCACAAGCCGACGCATCCGAAGCATTCACGCTGTCAGCAGTCAACCAGTTCCTGACAGCCACGGCGGCCGATGCCGCTGCCAGCAGCACCGCCAATAAAGCAATTTCCGCAGACCAGGCGACCGCTGGACACGCATCGGTTGCTGCGAATAAAGCACTGGCGATCACCGAAGCGAACGCCGCGAAGACGAATGCGGACGCCAGTATCGACGCAGCAAAAACAGCCGCGAACGAGTTTGCTGGTTATATGTACGCTTACACCGTGGCGTCAATCGGAGTCGGCCTGGTTGCCACGACTGCGTCCACAGGTTTTGGATTGCTGCGTGAAAACAGCGGAATCACGGCAGTCAGCGCCGCTCAGCGAAGTGCCATCAACGCGGGCTACACAAAAGACATCGCCGACCTTGCAGCTGATCTCGTTGGCCGGAACGCCAATGAAGCCCTCGACGACCCCATCGCCATCGCTGCCGCTCAGCAAAGCGCCACCGCTGGCGTCCGCGCCGCCTGGCAAAACATCAACAACCTCCAGGCCCGCGCGGCAGTGACTTTCGCCGGCACCGGACCTGGTGGCTGGGGGATGACCATTGCAGCCGGAATGGGTTATGTAAACGATGCATTCGAAATCGCATGGGCTTATAAGACGGGAGAATTTCAGGGATTGGCTGCATGGGCAGATGGATTCATTCCGTTCTTCGATCCATTTGATTCCTTATATGATCCGACAGATGAAACGTTACAGTGGAGCCAGTTTTGTGGTGGCATATCACGCGACGCATTACTTCTTGCGCTTAGCATCGCACCGTGGGCAACCGCACCAGCTGGTGCTGGGACGACTGTAACGCATTGGGGACCTGCAGGAATGACGAGTCTGCGAAACATGGATTGGGTGATGAATGGCACACCGAACCTGGTGCGGTATGTGTTTTCAGGTGTCATTGAGCGTGGATACCTGCCTTGGAACTTCATTGTACGCAATGTGCCTGCGGGTTCATTGTTTGCCCCGCCGGGCTGGGAGGTCATAAAGTGGGCGCTTGGACAGAGAATCTATATTCCGTAGAGATTGAAATCCGCAACGTCAGATTGGGCCCATCAAGTCATGATAGTTATCGGCGGCGTTTTCGGCACAGTTGGAATCGTCATTGACATGTTCAACCTGTATCTCGGGATCCGTTCGATCTTTCGAAACGCGCCGTCGGGGATTCCAGTTCTGGGACTGGCATTCGTCGCGATCGGATGTTGGATTTTGGGGTTCAGCGGGGAGGCGAATTCTGGATCAGCGTGGCGTTATTTCTACACGTATTTAATCATTCACATAGTGATCAACTACGGTGTTGTCTTGTTTCTTGCGGGAATCGGCAGATTTTGGCGACGACGCTAGCCTGCATTGCGCACCACGCCCCTCCGCTGGGTAGAACTTTTTTTTGTTTCCCTGATTCATGACTCGGTGATCAGTTGAACGGTCGCGAACTTGGGGCCGGGTCGGCGTACTTAGGGAGAACTTGGGGGGTCAAGGCATCAAAGGGGTCAGGGTGAGCGAAGGAAAGCGGAAAGGAAAGCGGAAAGGGGACGCAGCTCATTTCTGAAGGGGAAAAGCGGAAAGGGGACGCAGCTCATTTCTGAATCAATGAGTTGCGTCCCCTTACTAGGAAAAGCGGAAAGGGGACGCAGCTCATTTCTGAATCAATGAGTTGCGTCCCCTTACTAAAAGCGTTGATGCTCCGGCAGCGATGAATTGTTTTACGACCATGCTGAATGCATTAAGAAATGGGATTTTTGGACGCTGAACATCGATATGTCTAGACTATTTCGAGCGTACATTCTATCGGAGTTTGATGCCAACTCAGCGGCGATCCGGTTGCAAGACGAGTCGTGGGATTTTGCGACTTCATCAGTCTTTACCCATAAAGATTCATTATTCGAAGGGCAAATTACATGCCGAGGTTTTCTGTTTTTTCTGTATGTGTCGCCTCCGAAAGAAAGCACTCCACGACGGAGCTCATTGGATTCCAATGACAAATACATCCTCTTGCTCATGTACGACCGTCCATTTTTCTTTTGGCGGCGAAAGATGACCCGATCTCAATTCAACGACACCTTAAAGTTGATCCACAATAAGATTGTAATGGAGCTTGACGGAGAGGAATGAAACCCAATGGAAGTTCGGAACTCAGGGGCCATCCAAAGTTAGTGGCGATGAAGGAAAGGAAAAGGGAGGAAAGGAAAAGTGTGCCGGAGAATCTGTGCCACCCACCTCGAAATCCATCGTCGGTCAATGGAGGATCAGCGGTGCCATACACTTGCGATCATGCAATTGTTCCATATCAAGTCTTCGAAGCATCCCTGGGGGGAAAGGGGAAAATGGAAGGAAGGGGAAAATGGGACATTCTACTTTTCCACTAAAGTAGAATGTCCCCTTTGATTCTTCACTAAAGTAGAATGTCCCCTTTGATTCTTCTCCCTTTGATTCTTCCACTAAAGTAGAATGTCCCCTTTGATTCCCCCCCGGACCTGGTGGCTGGGGAATGTCCGTGGCATGGTTCATGGGCGGGGTCGATTCAGGATTTCAATTCACATGGGGGGGCATAGTCGGAGTCGGCCATGGATTTGCGATGATTGGAAATGCTATCACGCTCCATCAGATCGACAGTCTTGACAGCTATGTGGACGGTCTGATCGAGGAAAATGGCGGAACATGGTCACTCTACGGTGCAGCGAATATCTCAGGGCATATTGGGGTGGTCGCAGCAGCGCTCGCCACCGGCGGAATCGTCTACTACGGCCCGACGATCGCTATGCCGACGTTTTCCGTTTGGGCCGGAGTGCTGGCGACGGAAGCGCAGGCAGTGACTGCGTACGGCGGGACGGCCGCCTTCAGTCGCCTCATTGGAATGGGAGTCGGTCGCGCTAAAGCACTCCAGCGTGCTGCGTCCATTACTCTGGCGGAAATAAGAGCTGCAGGTGTAACACTGCCTGTTGCCCGATATTGGCGTGATTTTTACCAGTTGGCTGTAAACAGTGGCACAGGCGCGAGCACAGCCCCTGCACGTGTCGAATTATTCAAGAGAATCATCGGAAATCGCAAAAGGGGACATTCTACTTATTGGACTTCTTTGGCCTTCCTCGTGGTCGAAGAGATGACTCAAGGCCGAGCTGTTTGGCCGTTGTTGTCTGCCAGCGAGTATCGCCAAATGGGGTGCCCCGGGCAAGACTGTGGCGGAGTGATTTGAGTTCGGCCTCGGTCTGCACGCCGTTCACGTGATGCGTCCATTGTGAAGGCTTCAGCATCGGACCATCGGACAGCAGACTCTCAGGACCGCTGCGAACTGTGGGCTCCAAACTGGACCACTCCCAGTCCTGACTTCGCTCAACCATCTTCGCCCACAGCGGATTTCGTTCTACATAACGCAGCACGTTCAGATAGTGGTCATCCGACTGCACCGGAAACGCTTTGAAAAGTCCCTGCCAGACATGCCCACTGCTTTTGTAGTGCCGATGATACCGACGGACGTGAGGTCATCAGGACATGGTAAACAAAACTACCGCGAGAAGCTCTGGATGTTCCTGGCATTCCCGCAGCCTAACACCAACGAACCGGCCTGTAGAGTAGAATGTCCCCTTTTGCCCCAGACACGGACTCCAGACTGAAAGGGGAAAATGGGACATTCTACTTTTCCACTAAAGTAGAATGTCCCCTTTGATTCCTTCGAATCGAAGTACAACCACTGTGGATTCTTTCCCATCAGCTTTCGCCAGAAGTCGATAAAGCACACGGCTTGGCCAGACTGCTGCACACGGGTCAGATTTGCATTTGAGTAGCAAAATACCTTGCTTTTTTGCTCCATTGCAAAGAATGTCAGTAGGCTCGGACCGGCCTTTCCTCGCAGCGGCTGGAAGTGATTTTCGAGATCCGTTTCATCGCCGCGATGTCCAATCACATGAAAGTCGAGCGAGAAGGAATCGGCATCCGGAAACAGCAATGGCGACAACTTTTTCACCCAACGTTCCAGTAGCCGGACCTGATTGTCCCGGATCGTTTGATACGAATATTGAGTGGCATAACTCTTCTTCGGAAGGATGTTGAGTCCCGCAAACAATCCGAGCGCTTCGTCGCAGTTGAAGTCATCGATATGACTCAGCCGTTCCTTGTCGAGCAGCTTGAGTGTCAACAGACTGAGCATCGCATTCACCGCCGGAATCATCTGCGTTCCCGGGTAGTCTGCCGCAGTGACAATCTGATCAAATCGCATCTGCGCGAGCAGCGGTAGAAAGAGAAACATTCCTGCGTGCCGCGTGATAAGTCGTCGGCCTCGTTCTAGTGAAAGTGCTTGCACATCGGCGACAGGAATGTCTACCTCATCATCTGTTTGTGTAGATCCGAAACCTCGATTTGCTGAAACAAAAAAGGGGGGATGCCACCGACTTCATGCGTTTGGGAAAACTCACTGACCCAGTTTCGGACGGTTCCATAACTGACGTCAAATCGTAGAGCCACATCCTGCATCGATTCGTCGTCAACGAACACCGCGCGAAGGGCTTCATATCGTCGGTGTGTTGGTTGTTGTGGTGTCAAAAAGAATTGCGAAAAACGGCTGCCGTTCATGGCTCCCTCCCTGTGAATTTGTCATGAGCAAATTTCCTCCGGAAGCCATTATTATGCACACTAAATCTCATCCTCCTCAAAGACAAAATCACGCAAAACTCGACGAAAACCCGCCAGACTCGCGATTCAAGTTTTACGGCGAGCGAATTTAACATTTCCCAAAACAGCCGGTTTCAAATTTTTGCTCATGACAATTTTGACACAAAATATGCGAATTTGCAGGGGTTTTGCCTCAATTTTGCCTGAATTTGTCATCAGCAAATTGACTGTGGAAATCGGCGATAAAGGGCGGCAAGGGCGTGTGACCTCACACGATCAAGGCATCTGGCATTACGAAGTGCGGTTCGACGCGGAAGCTGGAAAAACAAAATCCCACTGGTTTTCAACCAGTCAGCTGCGCAGGGTGGAGAAGACAAAAAAACGCAAGGAGACAGGTGCCATGCACCTTCATCAAGAAAACACAGAATTTATTGCATTTTTTGCGATCTGTCAGCCTTGTGTGAAGCCTTGTGGGCCGCCTACTGACGGGTTATCGACGCTTGAGGAAGCCCCCTCATCCGGCCTATCGGCCACCTTCTCCCCCGAATCGGGGGAGAAGGGACAGAGTAAGGATGCTCAGGACAATCGCATTGAACACGGCGGGCGGGTTGGCTGCCTCCGATTGAGCTGAGGGAAGAGTGTTCAGTTGGCAGTGTTCAGAGAATCACAAGGAAGGTGATTCGCAGACAGGGAGAGAAGATGCAGGGAATGTCGCGACAAGTCGCGAAGTCCTGTCCGGCAGACAGGACCTTGTGAGGCGCACTTCGAATAAGGGTTGTTTGTCGATGGGGCTTGGCGATTACCTGCAGCTCCTGGACTGGACTGGTCGTCAGAGGCGATGACAATCTCTACGGAATGCCGCGCACGATCTCCGGGCCGATCAGCATTGTCAGCCAGACCGGGAGTTTTTGCCAGACGGCAATGACTTTGTCGAACTTGCCGCTGTTGGGACGGACATCACCGATGTTGCCTTTGCGAAGGCAGTATTGCCAGACCGCAGGATATTCCTCAGCCCCCCATTGCTGTTTGAATCTAAAAGTGCCGCTGTCGTGCGAGCTGCGGCCGAAGTCAAACGCCCTCTGCCCCCGTTCCACACTGCGCTTCAGGCAATGCCAATACATCAGCATATTGCAGGACGTGTGATTGAATTCCCGCAGCGAACTGGCACTAGGAATGAGCGTGACGTCAGGGCCATGCAGCAAAAATCCCGACGCGATCGGCTGGCCGTTCTGAATGACGGAACAGATCTCTGCTGCGTCCCCGAACTGCGTGAGCATTTCACGAAACAGTCGCTTCGAAAATGGCGGCGTGCCCAGGTCTCGCATGTTGCGGCAGAACACGCTGTAAAATGTGTTCAGTTGATCCAGGTGCCCGAACTTGACGCTCAACGACGTATCGTTCAGCGGCTTCTTTACCTGGCTGCGAAGTTTTGATTTGAGTCCCGTCCAGAGTTCATCTGCCGACGCAGGCAATTCCAGACGCATGTGAACTTTTTCGGTGTTGACGGAGTTCAAACGGACATGTTCAGCTCGGCGTTCGTGCCGCAATTCCAGATGTTTCACGTTGAGCGAATCGGCCAGCGCGACCGCCCGGTCGATCAGTTGCGACGCGACTGCAGGCGTATTGGCAAGCACGCCGCCGGTATTGAGATACGGCTGGCTGACAAGGAAACTCCCGAAAATCGGGCCGGAGATGTGCATCAGCGGCAGCACGCCGATGATGCGTCGATCCTGTTCAACCCATAGAAAGTACGGACGATGGCGAAACGCCGACGCAAAGACCGACGCCCATTCCGCACGCAGATGAAACCCCTCGTAGCCCCAGCGCGAAAGGTAACCGTTCCAGCCAGCAGGCGCGGTGGTGCCGCAATGCAGAGTGGTTGTCGTCGAAGGCGATGAGACAAGTGTCGTGGTCATGGGTTAATTCGTGATGTGAGGTGTTTGACGCTGCTGGAGTCCGAAACGCTGATTTGTTGATAATGCCGGCGAAGTGGAATCACAGTCGCGGAGCGACTGTGCTTCGTAGACCGCTCGCTACGGCCATTGGTCGCTCCGCTTTCGCCGCTGCCTGATCCGCATTGCTCCTGATCTGTCCCGCGATTCTGGTTGAGAGTCCTCGGTACACATCGACAATTCTTTTCATCCGGCGATCAAAGCCGAAGCGGCGTTCGATTGTCTGGCGACCAGCGGCTGCAAGATGATTTCGCAAGTCATCGGATAATACGCACCTTTGCAGGGCATCGTGTAGTGCATCTTCATTGTCGATTGGAACGACGAGTCCATTCTGCTGGTGCTGCACGAGGTTCGGAATGCCATTACAGTTCGTCGCCACGACCGCCCGCTGAGACGCCATCGCTTCCAGGACAACGTTTGGCAGTCCTTCGCGCAGACTGCTGAGCACAAACAGATCGATCGCACGGTAGAGTTCGCGTGGGTCAGGCAGGAATCCGCAGAGTCGAATGTGGTCGTGCAGTTCCAGATCATGAATTTGTTGCTGGAGCTGGTTTCGAAGGTGTCCTTCGCCGGCAATGACAAGGCCAATCGGGTGGCCCGAGTGAATCAGTCTCGCAGCCGCATTGATCAGGTGACAAAAGCCTTTTTCTTCGGACAGTCGTCCGGCGGCACCAACCAGAAATCGCCGCGATTCGACGCCAAAACGAGCTTTATCAATCAGTGTCGGCGGTGCGGTGGAGTAATCATCCAGGACAATGGCGTTATCAATCTGGTGCAGTCGACCGACTGGTACCCCGCTTTCGACACAGCGATCGTGCAAATCCTGCGACACACAGATGATCTGCTCGTACCGCTTCATGCAGAAGCGATCAATCTTATAGTACAGCGGCGTTTTCGCAGTGAACCGAACCCAGCCGTGCGCCGTCGTGACTAGATGCATGCGATGGAATCGACGCACCAAAAGCCCCAGGGCGTTGCTCTTATAGTCATGAGCGTGCCAGACGCTGACGTTCCGATCACGGCAGATGCGAATACAGTCGCGCACGACGCGCCAGTCGAACGGTCCGCGATCATCAATGCCGATGATTTCTGCACCGGCTGCAGCGGCTTTACGCTCCAGCGTGGCAAACCCCGGATCTCCAGGAGGCCGCATGAACAGGCACGCGCAGCCGATACCGTATTCTTTCAGATACCGCGGAGAATTCAGAATCGTCTTCTCCGGCCCGCCTCCGGTTCCTGTCACCACACGCGTGTGCAGCACGAACGGACGAGATTCCGCAATGCTGATCAATGAGTCGATTTGCCCTGAGTTTGTCATGGCTTGTCTCCCTTCAGTACACTTTCGAGAACCTCGGCCTTGCTTTTCCAGGCTTCCTGCTGCAGTCGATTTCTGGCGGCAGCCTGTGATGCCGCAATTCCAGTGGTGATTCGGTAGCGAACGAGCTGACTGAACTGTGCCGGACTTTCCGCCACATCCAGACAATCGCTCCATGCATTCGTTGATGGAAGGCGATTGACGACAACCGGTCTTCCGGTCGCCAGATATTCCTTCAGCTTCAACGGCTGCATTGCCCGCGTCACGGGCAGGTCAGCGTAGGGCATGATGAGCACAGCGGCCTGCCGGGCAATCGCAGGCAGCGCCGCCAGCGGTTGCGCAGGGAGCGTGCGAACATTCGGCAGGGCAAGAATTTCGGGGTCGGGATCCTGTTGAGGCCCGATGAGAACGATGGTGCCGTGAGCCATGTCCTGCGACAATTGCCGCAGCGACGCGAAATCCATTCGCCGATCGATCACTCCCCAGAACACGACGTTAGGCTGCGGTGTTTCGATGGTTTTGACTGAGGAAGCAGAAGCCGGTTTCCAGAACTCCACATCCACGCCATGCATCAGCAATGATGCCGTGCGCCCTTCATCCGCGATCATCGTCTGCAGCGTTTCACTGACGGCGACCAGAGAGTCGGCTCGCTGAATCATCGCGCGATCCATGCGACGCAGCGTGTCACGGTCAAGCCCCGGCCACTGCGAAAAATCATCGACGCAATAGTAGACCCAGCGATCAACCGGCAAGGCATCAGGCAGATCCGCAGTGATCGGCAGTGTCGTCAGCCCGACAACGGGTTTCGGCAGTTGAGCTATAAGAGTGGAAAGTTGCCTGGACAGCAGCCAGCCATTGAGCCGTCGGTCTCGCCCGCTGCCAAACCACGGCCACATTTTTGGATTGATGACGGTGAGATTCGGATGTGTCTGTGCCGGGGCTGAGCTGCCTGGTTCCGCAGAGAAGTCTTCCTCGGAATTCTTCGATGATTTCGCACTCCCCCACTGACGCAGCTTTTCGGTGACCCGCTTCACGGTCTGCATGTCAAAGCGCGGCGCACGAGTGCCGATGGTGTTGACCCACAGCACCGGATATCGATCCAGCAGATTTCTGACCAGGTGCTGGCACGAAGACGGATGACGTCCCCAGTCATCGGAGAAGACGAGAAGTGAGCCAATGGACCGGGATTGAGGGCACTCGGCAATCATGAATGACCTCCTGTACCTGCTACGGCGTCGCTGCGCGGGACGCGGTGTTCGCGGGGCGAATGACGGAGATGGCTACGGTTCAGCACTTCATGGTAGACATCGCGGTAGGCGTGCAACATGCCGTCGAGAGAGAAGTTTTCACTGGCGCGTTGCGCGGCGACATCGGCCATGCGTTCGCGGAGCTCGGGACGGCGATAAAGTTCGATCAATGACGCCGCCAGTGAGGCATCGTCGCCGGATGCAGCCAGAAACCCCGTGACGCCGTGTTCGACAAGTTCGGGAAGACCACCGACGGCGGTGGAAACCACCGGTCGTCGCGCCGCCATGGCTTCGATCACCGTGAGCGGAATGCCTTCGCTGATGCTGGACATCGAACACATCGGACGCGCCGAGATCGGCCATCCTTACGCGTTCCTGCAAGTGTGACGGTTTGTGCGAGTCCTCGGTCGCGAATCGTCTGTTCGATCGCCGCACGCTGATCACCGTCACCGGCCAGGACGAGTCGCAGTCCAGGGATTTGCTTTCGTGCCTCATCGACGGCTCGCAGGGCGGTCTGGTGATCTTTAAGTTCATGCAGCCGCGCAACCAGGACGGCGACAAAATCGGTTGCTGTATAGCCAAATTCAGCGCGAATCCTTTCACGGGCTCCGGCGGATGGTTTGCCGAGCGTCCGGAGATCAACGCCATTGTAAATGACTTCAACACGGGATTCGGGCAGACCCTCGTTATCAATGAGTGCCTGTCGCACGGCATTGCCGCAGCCGATAAGTCGATCACCGCTGCGGAGCATCAGCCTGTTGACGACCGATCGCTTACGACTGGGCAAGTCCGGGAAATGGCGGCCGTGTTCGGTGAAAACGACCGGGCGGCGGCCAAACAGGCTACGGCTGAGCATCGATTGAAAAAACGGCGTGTATTGATGAGCATGCAGAATCTCCGCGCCTTCCCCATCTGCAAACTCACGCAGCCGCTTCGCGCAACCGCGATCGATGCCCGGCTGACGATGCAGATGTGCGACGGTAAAGCCATCCTGCCTGAGGCGTTCTCCAATCTCACCGACTTCATCCAGTACCGCCACGACGCAGCGGAATTCCTGGCTCAATCGACGCATCATCTGATTGACCAGCACTTCCGCCCCGCCAATTCCCAGCGCATGGATCACGTGGCAGATCGTGGGACGATCGTCGATGGAGGTAATGCGGAGTTGTGTGTTTGATGCTTGTATCATGGTGTTGAGTTTGTGAGTGGAATGGCGCTCGCCAGCGGTCACTGTTCCTGAAAGAGAAGCGATACAACGGCGGCCAGCGCCGTGCCGCCTATGGATAAAACCTCCGCATCGCCTTCCATGCATTTGCCAAACGACCCGGATGCAACGCCTGAATGCCAGCGATGATGAATCGCCGCGGCGACTTTAACAGTTTCCGGATTCGTAACTTCTGCGGCACAAACATCGACCATGGGCCGACGTCGTACTGCGCCTGACATGCGGGAACCAGCTTCGGTTCGCAGGTGCGGTGAAACACGTCGCGATGGCCCTCGGTCATCAGGATCGACAAACATCGAGCGGTCAAACGTGCGTTGCCAAACGCGGCCATGTCGTTCCATGCGGCGGCGATGATTTCGTTGGCTTTGGCCTGCATGGCTGCGGCATGGGTGGCATTGTCTTCGCATGACGCAGCAATCCGCAGCACATTGCCCTTGCGAAAATCCTGAGCGGCCCAGGCTTCGGTCGGATACTGTAAGTTTTCGGGCCGATCCAGCGTGCGGCATTCATTGGTGGCCATCCAGCGTCCGTAGGTTTTCATCACGTCGCGGCCGTACGAATACATGGCATCGAACTGTTCTGCGTCGCATTTGACGAGCAGATAGCGGCCGAGAGAATTCAGAAATACGGTATACGACCAATGGCCTTCTGCGTCGAGCAATTCCAGGTCGTCAGGATTCTGCGACGGATGCACGCAGCGGCGGATGAGTTCTTCCAGCTTGTTCAGATAGCGATCAGCATTTGTCAGCAACCACGCATCCAGTAATGCATTGATTGAATTTCCAGCACCGCGGCCGGGTCCGTGAAAGTCTTCGAACACAGTGGCGGAAGCGGCGCCAGTCGGTCCGTTGTCGAACAGTCCGAAGATTGTGTTGCCACCATCGTCCATCTGCAGCACCCAGTCGGCCAGGGACAGCACGGATTCGCGTGCTTCTGGGCTCCCAGTGAGAAAGTGGTAGTGCAACAACCCGGTCGTGTAGTTGTGTTCACAGCTTGGGCCACCACCGTAGGATTGGCCTGATGTTTGATTATTGCGTGGGTAGGTAAGATGGGTGCTCGAATGAGCATCCACGTAATGATCCGTGTGCCAGAACAGTCCGCCATTGAACGCCGCTCGATCTTCACTGGTATGATAGATGTCGATGTCCATCACATGCCGCGCCAGTGGATCGAGCATGTCGAACCACTTGAGGTCGCCCGTTGATGCCAGTTGCAGGATGCCGCCATAAATCATGTCGAACTGATTGTTGTAGTGCGAGACGATGGTGTTTGAGCCGACGTAATGCGTTTGCTCGTGATCAGCAGGGACGTCACCGAAATGTCTCCAGCCGTATTCGTCGATTGACGCACGGCGGGCGTCGAAGCTGAAGTCGCCGGACGTGGCGTCATGCAGGTATTCGGCAAACCGCGATGATGCGCCGGCTGTCACGGTGTCACCAACGGCAGGATAGCCTGACGTTGCCGCTGGTCGCACTCCGGGAGAAGCGCAAAACCATGGCAGGACGTTTGCATCGGCGATTGATATCGCTGATTGCAGCAAGCGCGGCATATCGTGGACCCAGTCCAGATCGTTGACGTTGCCTGTGCCGGAGCCCACGGACAGCCAGAACGACTGCGTCTTTTGTTCACCGCCCTGAAGTTCGTAAGTCATCGGTGGCAACGCAGGGAAAAGCCCGACGGCCTGGGTTCCCATTGCCGCCGAGACGCTGCCCGGGAACTGTTGCCAGAACTCCGGGACAGCGACGGCGAGATACGAGGAATCACCCTCCACCAGAATTGTTGGTTCGGCGCGGATCCCGTCAGTCGTCTGCGAATCGGTCATCAATTCATAGCCTCGAGCCTGCACATCTATTCGCCCCGGCGCGGTGACGTGGTTTGTGCTGTTCCAATTCGCACCACCACTTCCGAATTGTCGCAGGAAGATTTCGGACGACGTTGAACGAATTGAGTGATCTCGTTCGGCTTTCCAATGCGTCTTCGCGGTGGCTGGGACTTCGTCACTGAGGACGACAATTTTCAGGCTGCGAAAAAGGAATGATCCGGCATCGCCAAGATCCCAGAGTCCTCCAGCATGTTTGGCTCGGCGTGTATTGCGGATGCGAGTTTCGACGTGCAATAGTCCGGTAGATACCCAGTGCGTCAGTCGAAGCTGCAGTGTGACGAAGGGTACTGATTGAATTCTGGCTGCAACGAGATAAACCTGGCGAATCGGGCCGGCGACTTCTTCGTGGATGCTGTCGAGATGGAACAGCAGGTTCTGGCCGTTGGTGTCGCAAAGAACAGGGGAAAGTCGAACTGTCCGCTGCGCGGGCGGATCACAGGTCAGATGGCGTTTGGTGATGCTGATCTCACCTTGAATGCACTTGACGGTTGTCAGGCTGTCAGGCGCAGGGAATCCTGGAACATGATTCTCGCAGGAGGCGACAACATGCAATTCCTGACTGGTGCTGCTGATTTCCGGAGCAACGAAACTGGCCAGCATCCAGCGAATGCTCCCGTCATTCCAGCGGTTGAGTACGTCGAACTGGGCAGCGACTGGGATATCAAAACCTGAAATGTGGCCGCTGGCAGCATCGGTCAGACGGGCTTTAGAAACGCACACGCCAGCGACGACCGGTACGTTCTGCGCAGCAGTGGATCGGGATCGCAGCGTCGTCGGGATCCTGACGGATGGCTGGGTTTCGCGAGAGGTTGTGGTTGATGGATTCAGGCTCATTTCAGTTGACAACCGCTTTGTACAAGGGCTTCTGAGCAGAAGCGGACAGATTTGTGCCCCACGCATCGATCCAGCGGGCGAGGATGAGCAAACTCCAGATCAGCTGACCGTGGCGTCCGATCCCATTGCAATGGGACTCAAACAGCTGACGCGCGTTTGCGACGTTGATGAACTGAGCGATGGCACCGTTTGGATTCAGGACGTGCGTGCGTACCTGATCGCTCAATGGGCCTCGGAGCCACTGATCGATCGGCATTTCAAACCCCTGCTTGCGACGATGGACGAGATCCTTCGGCAAACGAGATTCGAACAGTTGCTTGAGTATCCATTTCCTGGAACCATTGCGGATCTTGAGTTCTGAGGGCATCGAAGCCGCCAGCTCCATCAACTTCCAGTCGACCAGCGGCGGACGAACTTCCAGTCCGAATCCCATGCTGGCTCGATCGACCTTGGTCAGGAAATCGTCCGGCAACAAGACGTTCGTATCGGCCGACAACATGCCGCTCAAGGCGTCCCGCTGTCCATACTGAAACGCGGTGATGATCGCGAGTTCGGGATGGTGGCCATTCAGTGATTTCGCAAAGTCACGGTTGAGTAAACTTCGTCGCATGCCCTGCCGACAGGCGGAAACCGTATTCGCGTACGCTTCCGCAGGATTGCTCGACAGGTTCTGCAGCAGAGTTTTCAGACGCAGGGGACGCGGCAGCCAATCTGTCTTTGGCCAGACTGCCGACATCGGTTTCAGCGCCAGTGAACGAATCATCGCAGGGATGCAGTTTCGAAGCTTTGCTTCTTTCAGGTCGTGCGAGTAGCGTGAGTAGCCGCCGAACGCCTCATCACCGCCATCACCGGACAGTACGACTTTGACATGCTGCGCCGCCAGACGCGACACGGCCATGGTGGGCAGGGCGGAAGCGTCGGCAAATGGTTCGTCGTACAGAAACACCAGATCATCCAGGTCACGGGCGGCTTCCGGAGTGACGATTTCTTCTGTGTGATGACATCCGAAGTGCTGTGCAACTTCGCGTGCGAAAGGAAGTTCACTGAATTCTTCTTCGTGGAAGCCGATCGAGAATGTTCTGACCGGATCCGAACGCAGTCCTGCCATCAGAGCCACGATTGCGCTGCTGTCCAGTCCGCCGCTCAGAAACGCACCGACCGGAACATCTGCGACGAGATGTGCGTTCACGCTTTCGCGAAGTCCCTCATCAATGCGCTGCTTCCAGTCGGCAACGGACGACCGGTCTTCGTGCTCAAACGACAGTTGCCAGTATCGTTGCGGCGACCTCTGAAACTGGTTGAGTGAGATGCGCAGCAGATGCGCCGCGGGAAGTTTGGAGACGCGACCGAAGATGCTGCGTTGTCCGGGGATGAAACCAAATGTGAGATAGTCTTCGATGGCAGCCGGATCGATGGTTCGATCGATATGCGGATGTGCGAGCACGGCTTTGAGTTCGGAGCCGAAGACCAGCTTTTCCTGGTCGCGATAGATGAACAGCGGCTTCTGGCCCAAATGATCGCGGGCCAGGAGCAATTCCTGTCGCCTGGCATCCCAGATCGCGAATGCAAACATCCCGCGTAAATGCTTACAGAGCTCTGTGCCGTGGTCTTCGTACAGATGAACGAGCACTTCGGTATCAGAATTTGTGCGAAAGATATGACCGCGTTCTTCGAGTTGTCGCCGCAGTTCCCGATAGTTGTAGATCTCGCCGTTAAACACGACGTGGATGGATTCGTCTTCGTTCGAAAGTGGCTGTCGTCCGCCTTCCAGATCGATGATGGCCAGACGACGATGCACGAGGCCCACCCGTCCGGATCGAAACGTGCCTTCTCCGTCAGGACCCCGGTGCGCAATCGCGAGCCCCATGTCCGTCAACAGTGATGAGCTGACCGAGCGACCGGGATCTGCATAGAGAACACCTGCAATGCCGCACATGGTACGTTCTTGCCTTTCAGGGAAGGGACGGAGCAGAGTGTCCGTCCGGTGAAAAGAGGTCACAACCTGCTGCGGCAGGGCAGGAATCGCGAAATCCGTGTCCTGAAAATGCAACATCTGAACGCCCAGGCCAGCGTTCTTGCGTGTTTCGCAACATGCAGGCACTAGTTCATCACAAGTGGATACTCCACGCCGTCAAGTTTCTGCGGCATGCGGTTGATGGCGTCACGCCAATCTGATGATTGAGAATGTGGATATTCGGCGACGACGGTTGATTCGTGGTTCGAAATCTCCCGTTCAATTCCCGTTTCATCCGCTGTCACGGTTGTGAAGTCTTCCGTGCGTTCGTGGTTTTCCGGTCCATCCTGCGGCAGTTCAGCGACTTTCGTCGTTGCGATAGCGGACGCCAGCGACAATCGATGCTGAATGGTGACGGAACCCGCGCCCAGCAGCACCACATAGTAGGGAATCTCCAGGGCTTCAAGACTCACGAATTGTGCAGCCACCATGAATCCTGCCAGTGAGGCAATGGTCATCCGCGCCGAGTCCGCGAACCAGGCATCCGCATCATTTTTTGTACGTTGCAACAGCAGCCAGCTGCGCCAGATTGCGGTCAGGAAAAAGCCCATGTACATCAGGATGCCGGGGATGCCGAGTTCGACTGCCGTCTGAACCCACAGACTATGTGCTTCTTTGCCTTCCGGCCAGCCGAATTCGTGCGCGTGCAGCGGCCAGTGGTCCGGACCGCAGCCCATGAACGGATCCCGAGCCAGCAGGGTGGCACAGTCACGCCACAGATCAAGCCGACTCTGGGCAGAAGCTTCACGGACACCATTCTCTCCGGCGAAGGTTTCGAAGAATCGATCGCGCACCTGCGGCCCGGCCAGCAGGACAGCCATCAGCAGTCCGCCGCCGAAAACTGTGTAGTGCAGCGTGGTCTTGCGAATGATGACGAACGAGACGACGGCAAAGATGACTGTTGCCAGCATGGCTCCTCGGGAAAATGAAAACAGAATTGCATGACCGATGAAGGCGGCGCAGGCGGTGATCAGGCAGCGTCGCAGGTAACTGGTTTCGTAGAAGAACAGGAAGAACGCGACTCCCAGCGCAGTCACCAGACCGATCGCCATTGAGTTATTGTCCAGACCTGCGAATCCGATTTCCCACAGGTAGTTGAATCCGCTGAAGTACCAGCGGTTCAGTTCGAAGGCGACATATCCCTGACAAACAACGATGACCCATGCAAGTTTTCGCAGGTCAGTGGCAGAACGAACAGTGGTAATACCAACGAGAAACGGCAACAGAATCCTGGCCTGTTGCTCGACGAAGTACCACGCATGGGGTGGACTGTCCGCGCGAAACGACAGAAAGACGCTCCACAGCCAATAGCCCACAAACAGCAGCGTAATGCGCCTCGACGGACCAAGATTCCAGTCACCGAAGCAGCGTACAAACCAGTTCACCAGCATGGCGGCGGCGACATAAAAGCTGAATCGGCCTTCGGCAATATGGCTGCTCCACAGGCTGTCGGGGCGCAGAATTGCCAGGGCGACGTAGACCAGAAAACCGTTGTATGGATTGATGCAGGACGCCGAGACGCCAACGGCTGTCAGCAGCCAGGTAAAAATGAGTCCCTTCACGCGGAATGCCTCCTGCCGACTACGTTGCCCGGAACGCACGATCTCATTTGTCGGCGATCATTCTTACCGCAATACGACTTCATGCCAGAGGCGCGAGTGCCGATGACAACAGCCTGGATGCGCGACTGCTGCTGCATTTTGATATGGGCTGCGGGGGAATTCATGGTTTTGTGATGCCAGACCGGAATGTCGGACGCCCGGATGTCGTGTCAACGCGCACTGGGACCTATCCGTTGTTGCAAAGATGCAACATCCGCAACGATCGGGCAGCCCTGATGTGTTCTTCCCGTTGCGGAAAGCCTGCATTCGATGCCGCAGGAATCAACTGGATGGAACGACTGGTTGGCGCAGATTCGTTGGGTTGTCGCGATTCTCGGGGTTCAGGACATGTCGCAGCCAGCCTTCATCCGCGAAGCGTGTCAACACCCAGACAAATGCCTCAAGCGGTTGCCGAAGTTCGTCGTCCGTCGGCGTGTCGCCGTCAGAGCGTCTGAACCCCATGGAAGTCAGCTGCACCGTCCATTGTTCGCGCGGAGCGAACTGATTGATTCGATCCTGCACGCGGCGCGTCCATGCGAAACCATAAAGGCTGCTGAACATTTCGCCAATTGCCTGCGATCGCTGCGATGCCGTCGTCGCGGAGCGAAGCCGAGTCAGGTGGCCATCAATATTTCGACGGGCAATCCACATCGCGGTGAGCATCAGAATTGGCACGAAGGCCGTGACGGGAAACTGTGCCGATTTATTGCCGGTCGCCGAAGCGAGAAGAAGCAGAATGGCGGACGAATAGACCAGTGCCACGCCGGCGGAAGCCGTCCCCAGTAAAGTTCCGGCGCTCATTACCAGCACCACGACAACGCCCATTGTCGCGGGCGCGTTGAGTTCTATGGGAGCGCGCCCATGACTGCCGAACATCTGACTTATCGCAGGCCATTGCAGCACGACCACCATCGGCAGCACGACAAACCAATGCCACGCCGCAATACCCGGACGACGAGCTCCAAGGATTGTGACAAGCGGCGTGAGCAGCATTGTGGTTGCAAAATATGCAGCCGCCGAAGCGACCGCACCACCCACATGCAACAGGGGTAATGACAGAATTCCCTGCAACAGCACGGCAAGCAGCGCCACAACCATCCAGTTCCATGCCTGGCAGACAGTCCAGACACTGACCGCTGATCGGATGCTCAATGCCAGCCAAATGGCACCTAACGCGGCAGCGATCGATGTGAGTCCGATGACGGTAAGCATCTTGGTTCTGTAGAAGTGTCCGGCAATTCAGTCTTCAATCAACTTTCACATCTTGAGCTTGAATGTGGCGGAATTCGACCGATGAAGGACTTGAATCTTTTTTTTCTTGATCGCAACATTTGAATAAGAAGGGCATGGTTGCAGCGGTGCTGCGAATTCTCCGAAAAACACGAATGTTGCCTATGATAGCGATCCGATGAAGGAATGGGATAAAGAACATAGCAACGCGATTGGCGATGGTATTGGGTAGTTCGGTTAACCGGTCCATTCGGGGTTTGTTGTCGGGGCTGACAGCGTACCTGGGCATTCACGGTTCATTCCGCAGGGCGAAAGTCGATCCAGCGCTGCTTCCGACAGGAACCAGCAGCGATCGAAAGGGGGATTCAGATGAGATTCAGTCAGCCACTTGTGCTGCTTCTGGGGAGCGTCCTTTCAGCGTCAGGCATTGGTTGCTCAGCGATCACTGCTGTTGTCAGCGATTCTCGCCCGGCAAACCGGGAGAACCGCGGCGATGCAGATCGGCTTGCAGCGATCGGACGCGTCTTTGAAAATCAGGGACGTTACGACAAAGCTGAGGCCATGTACCGCAAGGCGCTCAGGAGCCGCCCGCAGGATTCGGATATTCGCAATCAGTTACAGCAGCTTGCGGCACGCCGGAACCAACAGCAGTTCGGTCCCACGGGAACTGCAAACGCGATTGCGATGGCGGACATCATCAGTCCTCCGAAGTCCGGCATTGATCAGGTGCACAAAACGGCGAACACTGCGTCCAATACTTCGCCATCGACGGTATCCCGCCACGGGACTTCGATCGCCGCCCCAAAGATTGTGCCGCCGGAACAGGAGGCACCTCCCGCAGCAACAGTTGCTTCGAGCGAGCCAGACGCAATGCCTCGCATCGAGCTGACGTCCGGTACAAGCCAGGGCTGGCGAAGCAGTCAACAGCATCCAATCAACAGCGACGATATTCGGGTCGCTCTGGAACAGCCGGATGCCCATGTCGATATGCTGCTGGAAGCGATGAACAGCGGGGACGGCGTTGAAACAAGGTCGCTGGCAGCAACGCTGCTGGGTGACTGCGATCCGGCCAACACACGCGTCCGTGACGCATTAGCTCACCACCAGAGTATCCAGTGTGATCCCGAAATACTGATCGCACTTTGTGATTCACAGATTGAACGTCACGAAGCGGATCAGCAGACGGTGAATTGCCTGATTTCGCTGTGTACCGGTTTCGGCAGCGAAATACAAATTCAGGCTGCGTCGCAACTGAGAAACTTTGTCGGGACGGAACAGGAATTGTCCTGCGTGACTGTTTTGAACGAACTTCTCGGAAGTGCAGAACCAAACGTTCGAGCGACCGCAGCGGTAACGCTGGGGGACTTCGCTTCGCTTGAAGGCAGCACGATGACTCGACTTCAGGAACTGGCAGAGTCTGATGCTGATCCGAACGTGCGTGAGGCCGCTCAATCTGCATTGACTCGTCATAAGTCGGACAAGCCGCAGGTCATTCCGACACTCAGCCTGACATCAGAACGGTAGGTTGTCTCTGCGTGTGCGAGACAGCAATTCGAATTCAGCACACATGGCGTTCGGATCAGATGACGACAGTACGGAGACTGACCAACATGATCAAAAAACTTTCACTTGCCGGCCTGGCCTTGATGCTGTTTTCAGCAGCAGGCTGCAATTCGATCTCAGACATGTGCCTTGAGCATGAAATGACCTGCCGCAACCATGTGCTGGCCTGCAAGGCCTGGGGAGAATGGTCGTGGTGTTACGACGAACTGGACTATCCCTGCCATTTTGCCAAAGGCTTTCGAGCCGGATACGAAAATATTCTGGCTGGCGGTAAGGGATGTCAGCCAACACTGCCGCCTCGTCTGTACTGGAAGCCCTGTTACCAGAATCCTCTGGGGCAGTGCAAAATCCAGTCGTGGTTCGACGGGTACTCCCACGGGGCTCTCGCCGCGCAGCAGGATGGTTACGGCAATTTACAGACAATCCCGTTGTCATCGACGGCACGGCAGAATTTCCTGAACTCGAAGATTCCGGCGTCGAATGCCTGCTTTGCAGAACCTGGCGAGCTAACCGCGCCTGGCGAGGATCAGTTGCTCGAGATGCCGGGTCCTGTTCAGGACGAGGAGATCCCGCATGACGAAATGTTGCACGACGGCCAACTGATCGAAAGCGATGCTCCTGACGAGCTGGAGCTGGCTCCACGTCCCTACGAAGAAAAGTAAGTCGTCACTTCAACGGTTGTTTGCGTGAACAAAAAGGATGGAAGATCCCATCGTCCTCATTTTCTAAAAACGTTCGTCAGAACCTGATGCACACCAGCTATTGACGCTGCCAAATCGGGCTCACGGAGGATGCTCAAATGTCGAAGAGTTTGTTAGTCACTGATGTTCAGCGTCGAACCCGGATTTCGGGAACAGCGGGCGTGGCGATGCCGTTCGTCGCACTGGCGATGGTCAGTTCGTTCCTTACGGGGTGCAACACCATCAGTTCCATCCCCGTTTCGCGTGTGCCGGGGGAAATCCTTGCCGCGGAACGGAAGGACTATTTTATTGATATCTCCATGCTGCGACTGCGACAGGACCCGCCGGAAGTCTATCTACTGGGGCCTGGCGACGTGCTCGGTGTGTACATCAAGGGCGTCCTGGGCAACGAAGAGGAACTGCCTCCGGTTCACTTTCCGGAAGACTCAAATCGACCACCAGCAATTGGATATCCGGTTCCAATCCGCGAAGACGGAACGCTGGCATTGCCGATCGTTGATCCGATCAAGGTGGAAGGCATGTCGCTGGTCGAAGCCACGGACGTGGTCCGCAAGGCTTATACGTACCCGCGTGTGATCGTCAAAGAAGGCGAAGAACAAATCATCGTGACGCTGATTCAGCAGCGTAAGATTCGTGTGCAGGTGATTCGTGAAGAAGGCGGAGGCTTAAATGGCGTCAGTAAACGTGGTACCGGCCACGTCGTTGACCTGCCAATCTACGAAAACGACCTGTTGCACGCTCTGAGCGAAACCGGTGGCATGCCAGGAACAGACGCTAAAAACGAAGTCATGATCTATCGCGGCATGTATGACGAGGGACGAAGTGCTGATGTCATCCTTGATGATCTGTGCCACTCGCAGTGTCAGGATCAGTGCGTTGACCCTTGTTTCTGCGACGAGCGTCCGATTCCTGACCCGCCTTATGTGACTCGTATCCCGCTGCGTTACAATCCCGCAAATCCTCCGACATTCACCAAAGAAGACATCATCCTGAACGAAGGTGACATTGTCATCATCCGCAGTCGTGATGCAGAAACCTTTTACACCGCAGGCTTACTGGGTGGTGGTGAACATCCACTGCCACGAGACAAAGACCTTGATATCATCGGAGCGATTGCGATCGCCGGTGGATCATTGGGAAGTTCCGGGACGGGTGTTGGTGCAATTGGCGGTGGTGGTGGAGGCGGCAACGGGCGACAACAAGCCTGCCAGCCTTCAGAAGCCATCGTCGTGCGAGAACTGCCCTGTGGAAGTTCCATCTCGATGCGAATCGATCTGAACAAGGCACTGCAGGATCCATCACAACGAATTCTGATCAAACCAAACGACGTGGTCATTCTGCGATACACACTCAAAGAAGAAATTGGCAACGTCCTGATCAATATGCTCCAGATCAACTACCTCCTGGGCAGCGGCCTCAATCGCAACTGATCAGCCGAATGGATTGACAAGTCAAACCTGAAGCCCGGCTCTCCCATGAGCCGGGCTTTTCTTGTTTTCATGACAGGACTCTTCCGGAGTTTCGCAGAAGATGACTCTGCAACCTGATCCAAAGAATTTCGCAAGAACGTCCGACATGCGAACGGCACTGATCATCGCCGCGATTCTGTCCGCTGGCCTTGGAGCGATGACAACCAACTGCGCCGACCCCGATTTGTGGGGGCATGTCCAGTATGGTCGAGAAGTGCTGCGAGACGGGACACTGCCGCAGACCACGACATGGTCGTTTGTTGCCGAAGGTGCTGGGTGGGTCAACCATGAGAACATCGCAGAATTACTGCTGGCCTGGACCGTTGATACATTCGGAGTCGTCGGTCTGCCCGTAATGAAGCTGATCCTGGCCGTCGTCATTCTGGGGCTGATGATGTGGACCGCGCGCCTTACTCAATGCGAATGGCTGCCGATTGGTGTCACCGTATTACTCGTGGCGAGCAACCTGCAATTCCACTGGCATTTTCGCCCGCAAATCCTGAGCTACGTGAGTCTGGCTGCGATGCTTACCATCTGGCAGCGGGCCTTTGCCGGTCCGGATGCCACTTTCGGAGCGATTGCGGTTTCCACGTTGGGACGTCAGATGCGAAGTCTCTGGCTGCTTGCTCCATTGCTGTGCTTCTGGGCCAATGCCCATGGTGGATTCGCTGCCGGTGTGGCCATTCTGATCGCGTTTCATGGCATGGTGTCACTGCAGTTATTGTTGCGCATGGGCGACAAGCTGCTGGGCTGGTCGGGTTCCTGGTGATGGTGACGATGGCATCCGTCGCGGCGACTCTGGTCAATCCGTACGGCCTGACACTGTGGAAATTCATGCTCGCCGCTTTGAAGCTGCCTCGTCCTGAAATCTCCGACTGGGGACCACTCGAACTCTGGACGTTCGAATCAATTCGTTTCTGGATGTTGTTGCTGACCGTGGTCGGCGGATTCATATTTGCCCTGCGACAGCATCGTCACAGAATTCTGACCTCACAGTTCCTGTCACAGGCCGTCCTGATAATTCTGCTTCTGTGGCAGGGCATTTCCCATTGCCGTCATTTGTCGATTGTGGCGATCGTTTGCGGATTCTTTCTGCCAGTGCCATTGCATCGACTGATCAGATTTGCAGCCGCCGGATTTCAGCGGCGTGCAGCCAGGCGGGCGATTGCAACCACAGCAACTCATGGTCGAAATCGACTCCTGGTGTCGGGCGTCCTCTCCGCGATCCTGATCTTCAATGTCGTGCGGCTGGCTCCGCAGATGACCGATGTGTCAGTCGATCGCAATGAGTTTCCTGTTGCCGCGATGCAGTTCATGCACGATCACAACCTGCATGGAAAAGTCGTCGTGACATTCAACTGGGCTCAATATGCCATCGGATGTTTCGCCGAGGAACGAGATTCCGCAAGACAATCGCGAGTCGCGGTCGACGGACGATTTGAAACCTGTTATCCCCGTGAAATCACAGACATCTATTTCGATTTCTGGCTCGGCACGAACGACCCGAAGCTGCGGTATCGAAGTCCGCAGGCGCCAGTCTTCGACCCTGCAAAAGCTCTCGAGTTTCACGCTCCGGATTTGATCCTACTGTCTCGTGAACAAGGCCCTTCCGTCCGGGAAATGCAGCGACATACCGACGAGTGGGTCCTGCTGTATCAGGATTCGATGGCACAGCTATGGGGGCGTCAGTCCATCTACAATGTCCCTGCGTCATCGCAATTTCTTGCAGCATCGCTGCGACACGTCACCGATGACGCACAGACGGGCAGCGTCTCGTGGCCAGCGGTCCCTGTTGTGCGAATTCGACACCAGCAACTGGCGTCAGGTCGGCACTGACTGACCAAAGGTCCCGGCAATTTAGTGCAACTTCGGGAAAACATCGCCACTCGGGGATCCATTCTCAATCCCTCAAATCATCCAATTCCGTGGCAAACTGTTTCGCCCGACCGTTCCCGGTGGCTACGCTACGCGGCCCGGTACGTCTCAACCAGCGTACGGAACCGCGTCCTGATTTGCTCCCTCAGTGGAGTTGCCTGAACTTTGCATTCGCTTGAATTGTGGACCCCATGACCAGTCCCATGCCAGCCTGGACACCAGGCAATGGCCTTCATTTTCAGCTCCTGTCTCAGAGTGCCCGTGCGCGTCGTGGAAGGTTTGTGACTGCGCATGGCGTTGTGGAAACGCCTTCGTTCATGCCGGTCGGAACGCAGGCGACGGTCAAGTGCGTGATGCCGGATCAGGTGGCTGCCACGGGTGCTCAGGTCGTGCTGGCCAACACGTACCACCTTGGGATTCTGGATCGGACCCAGATTGTCGAGCGTCTGGGCGGTCTGCATTCCATGATGAGATGGAATCAGACGATCCTGACAGATTCGGGCGGGTTCCAGGTTTTCAGCCTGCCGGATCGCGAGATCACCGAAGCAGGCGTCAGCTTTCAGTTTCGATCCGGGAAGAAGGACGGCGAAACAACCCCCATGACGCTGTCTCCCGAAAGTGCGATGGATATTCAGCGGCGACTGGGTGCGGACATCGTGATGGCATTTGATGAATGTGTCGATCATCGCATGCCGCCGAAATACATGTCGGAATCTCTTGATCGCACATACCGCTGGCTGAAGCGCTGTGCCGCCGCACCATTGCAGGAACATCAGCATTTGTTTGGGATTATCCAGGGCGGAATGGAACTGGACCTGCGATCAAAGGCCGTGCGACAGGTCACGTCACTTGATCTGCCTGGTTACGCGATCGGTGGTGTGTCGGTGGGTGAAGGCCATGACGCGATGGTGCGGATCGTGCGACATACGGCGCCACTGATGCCGTCCAGTCAGGTGCGTTACCTGATGGGAGTTGGTCTGCCGGAAGATCTTGTCGCCGCGGTCGAATGCGGCATGGATATTTTTGACTGTATTATTCCCACGCGTTACGCGCGAGAAGGAACTGTCTTTACGTGGGACGGAAAGATGCGACTTCAGGACAAGAAGTTTCGCAAGGACCGCTATCCGATCGATACGTCCTGTGAGTGTCCCAGCTGTGCAGGGGGATTCAGTCGAGCCTACCTGCGGCACCTGCTGTTTGCGGATGAACCTTTGTACGGTACGCTGGCGACGCTCCACAATCTGCACTTCTATCAGGATTTGATGCGTGCGATTCGCAAGGCCATCGAAGACAACCGCTACGCCGCATGGTCGGCCGCATTCCTGGAACGTCACCTGCCAAAGGGTTCGGGAAACTCAAATGACTGACCCTGTCTCACTCCCAAAGTCGCCATTGATCAAGTTTCTGCGTTGAGCATAGAGTTCGCACCGCATCACACTGCGGTCGTTCCTCTCCCTGGTCTGCCGAGATGAATTCGGTGCAACGAAGGCGGCACGAAACTCAACGGAGAAATTCATGGCTCGTGTCTGGGCAACGATCGGCCTGCTGATCCTCAGCAATATCTTTATGACGTTTGCATGGTACGGACATTTGAAAGATCTGAAGGACCGACCCTGGCTGGTGGCGTCACTGGTCAGCTGGGGCATTGCTTTCTTCGAATACCTGATTCAGGTTCCTGCGAATCGGATCGGCAATGAAGTCATGAATCTGGGGCAGCTCAAGATTCTTCAGGAAGTCATCGCCCTGACCGTATTCGTTCCGTTCGTCCTGCTGTATTCCAAAGAAAAGCTGACGCTCGATTATCTCTGGGCCAGTTTCTGCCTGCTGGGAGCCGCATTCTTCGTGTTCCGCTCCAGGCTGATGGGAAGTTGATCGGCAATGGCGTCAGGCCCCTGCCGCTCGTGCTCAAAAAAAGGGGTCCGGTACCCATAGCCAAATGGCCCGGAGGGTACTCCGCCCTATTGGTTCCTGACCCATTTTTTTGAGCCTGCTTATTCATATCGCAGCGCGTCGATGGGGTCGAGGCGGCTGGCGCGCCAGGCAGGATAGAGTCCGAAGACGAGGCCGACGGCGGCGGCGAAGACCATGGCGACAATGCCGGCGGGAATTGAGACGACGACCGGCCAGTCAGCTCCGCTGCTGATGGAGTTGATGAGCGTAGTGATGCCGACGGACGCACTGATTCCCACGGCCAGGCCGATCGCGCCGCCGAAGCAGCTCAGCACCACGGATTCAATCAGAAACTGAATCATGATGTCACGGCCCCGGGCGCCGACGGCCATGCGGATGCCGATTTCCCGCGTGCGTTCGGTCACTGAGACCAGCATGATATTCATGATGCCGACTCCGCCAACGAGTAGCGAAATTCCCGCAATCGACGCCAGAAGCGCCGTCATGATTCCGGTAATTCTGCCGAACAGTTCAGACAGTTGAGCACTTGTGACAACTTCGAAATCCGGTTTTTGTCCGACGGCTATGTCGTGTCGATCCATTAGCAATTGTTGAATCTCCGCCTTGGCTGTGTCGATCAGTTCCGGTGCGCGGGCTCCGACAAGAATCGCGCTGACATTACCGAAGGATGTTCCCTGCAGGCGTTTCAGGACTGTCGAGTACGGCATCAGCATCACATTATCCTGATCATCGCCGGTCAGTGACGCGCCCTTCCTCCCCAGCACACCCACCACGGTAAACGGGATATTGCCGATCCGCAGTTGTTGTCCGATCGGATTGTCTGCAGGAAACAGTTCACGCACGACCGTGTGCCCGATGACACACACACAATTGCCTGCTCTTTCGTCCCGCTCTGTGAAGAAACCGCCGGCTTCGATGTCCCATGTGCAGACTCGCATGTAGTCGACGCCGACACCCCACATCTCTTTGGGTTGCATGTTCGTATTGCCACGCACGACCGGTTTGACTCCGAATACCAGCGGCGAATACGCCAGCACTGACGGGCATTCACGACCGATGGCTTGTGCGTCCTCATCTGTCAGCGAAGGCATGCCTCCCGTCTGGACGCCTCGGCGCTTTTCAAAAGACGGCTGCACCACGATGAAGTTTGTTCCGATTGACTGCAGCTGATCCTGCAGCAGTTGCCCGGCACTGCTGCCGACTGAGACCATCGTCGTGACGGCTGAGATGCCGATCACAATGCCGAGTACGGTCAGCGACGCGCGCATCTTGTTTCGCAGAAGGGCGCGGACGGCTACGGCGATCGTCAGCAGGAAACTCATGGAGCCCCCGGAGGCTTAACGCCCACAATCAGTTCATCACCATCCTTCAGATCTCCCGCCACGACATGCGTAAACTGGTAATCACTGTCACCGATTTCGATTTTGATCGCACGCAGCTTGCCGGTGAGCAACTTTGATGGATCAGTCGTCGAAACTGCGGATGGTGCTGCGCTGGTCTTGAATGTATTCCCGCCAGCGGCACTTGCGCGCTCCGCCAGCGTCTCCTGAATCCACACAATCCGCCTGCTGGACGCAATTGTCGCGGTGGCCAGGTCATCCACCGGTGGCGTATCAGAACTGGTTGCCGAATCTTCGGACGGCTCAGGTGCCAGATTCAGTTCCAGCATTTTCTGGTCTTCTTCGCGGACCAGCGTCTTTTCCGGAAAATAACGCAGAGCCGCATTTGGAACTTTCAGGATATCTTTGAGCAGACTGATCTGGAATGTCAGGTTCGCCGTCATCCCGGGCAAAAGTTTCAGATCCGGATTGGGAGTTGAGACGATAACGGGATATGTGACCACGTTCTGAGTTGTCGTGAAACTCAGGCGGATCTGTTGAATTTTCGCCCCCGTAAATACGCGTTCCGGATAGGCATCGACGGAAAAAAAGACAGGCTGGTTTGAATCCTTTGCATCGCGAATCAGGCCAATGTCGGCTTCGTCAATTAAAGCACGGATGAGCATTTCCTCCCGCATGCGCGGAGCAATCACGAACAATTCCGGTGCCTGAAACTGTGATGCGAGAGTTTGCCCCTGTTCGATCTTGCGTTCGATCACGGTTCCATCCACCGGCGACTTGATCTCTGTGTAGCCAAGATTGGCCTTTGAATTATCCAGATTGGCCCTGGCTTGCTTGACCGAGGAATCGGCAATGATCAACTGGGCTTCCAGTGACATGCGTGCAAAGCGAAACTGATCCAGCTCGGCCTGAGAAATGAAATCTTCGTTCTCCGCTTTGAGCGCAGCGGATCGCTTTTCATCGTTGCGCGCACGCTGCAACTCTGCCTGGACCCGGGCGACATCACCTTCACGGGCTCCCAGCGCGGCTTCGTCGCGTTGTACGGAAGCGATATAAATCCGCGGGTCGATTACTGCCAACACCTGTTCGGCTTTGACTTCATCATTGTGGTCCGCGAACAATTCCAGGATCGGCCCTGAAACGAAACTGCCGATTTTCACGGACAGTGTCGGTTCCAGTTGACCCGCAGCATTGACTGTGATTCGCAGGTCGCCCTGTTCAACGCTGGCCACCCGGAATCGCGGCTTGTTGCGTTCCGCCAGCCATGCCTGACCCTGAACAAATCCAAAATAACCCAATGCTCCAAGCACAGCCAGAATGATCACAGCTTTCATGAAAGTTCGCATGAGAACAAAGACCCAAACTTGTGTTCGCCGGAGTGCAGGCGGTACTCCAATGATTATCTCGCGCTCAATGCGGGAACCCTTAATTCTATCGGCGCCGAAACCACCGGCAATGCAGGTGAAAGTGATCGGCTGCCGAGCGGCACCACCACTGTCCCCAATTCTTCAAGTGGCGTTGGAGGCAGTTCTCGCGCCAAAACCGTTTCGATAAAGAACTGCAGCAGATCCCGGATCTTTTCGTCTTCAACGTCGGCAACTAATGCCTCGGCCTTTTCCCGAGACCGCTCAACAAAGAATTCGGCTTTTTCGAAAACGTCACACGCTCTGAAAATCTCCCGCAGCCGGTCGATACGCCTGTGGTTCAATGCCCCGTCTGACGTTTCGGCGAGGATTT
>JBBJME010000189.1:0-13829 GCA_037719765.1 Planctomycetaceae bacterium | reverse complement strand
ATAATGAGTTCATTTGAAACATCAGCGGCTGTAGCGGTCGCTGCGGCTCCAGTCCCTGTCTCCGTTTCACACGAGGCCATTGGCAGCAGTCGCCTCCATCTTTTGGCGAATGTGGGCGGGGCGATCCTCATTTTGGGGCTCGGCGTCTTTGGATTCATGTACTTCGGGCGAGCGGCGGAAGTGCCTACTGATAACGCACGCCAGGACGCTGCCCATATCGCTCCTCTGGTCGAAGTTGCCGACGTGAAAGCGTGGGATCCGGCGTTTCACCTCGACATCGACGGCGAAGCCACAACATATCGAGTGCTGACTGTGGGCGCTGAAGTCACGGGCCGCGTTCTTTCTAAGCCGGAGACTACTCGAAGCGGCACGTTCGTCAACAAGGGCGATTTGCTGTTTGAGATTGATTCCATCAACTACCAGCTTGACGAGCAGCGGCTGCGGGCTCGCGTCTCGCAGGCTCAAGAAGAGCTGAAGGCGGTTGAGATAGATATTGAGAGTACCGAGACGCTGGTCACGTTGGCAGAGGAAGAGAACCAGCTTCAGAAATCTCATCTTGAGCGAGCTCGTACGTTGTTTGAGCGGAAAGCAACTTCCGACAGTGAGATGGACAGCGCAACTCGTCAGGAGCTGACATCCCGCAACGCTCTGCAGACTCAGCGGAACCAACAGAATGCGATGATTCAGCTGAAGAAAACGAAAGAGGCCAGTCTGAAACTGGCTCAGGCAGAACTGGAACGTACGACGGTTGATCTTCAGCGATGTCGCATCGTGTCGCCGATTACCGGTCGCATCGTCGATGACATGAAGGAAGAGGGTGACTATGTCAAACCGGGTGATCCGCTGGTGCATGTCAGCGATTCCAGTCGCATGGAGATCAAATGCAGTTTGAAGAGTGAAGAACTGGCATGGGTGTGGCAGCATGGACAACAGCTCAATCCAACACCGATCGCCACTTCCGAATCAGCCTCGTCGGCTGGTGAAGCGTCGGACGGAAAAAAGCTTGATCCATTCAAGATGCCCCCGGTTCCGTGTGAAATCGCCTTTGAATTTGAGGGCGTGGAAACCGTCTGGGACGGTTATCTGTCTCGCTACGAAGGGAGCGGCATGGACCGTGCAACACGCATGTTCCCGTGTCGTGTGATTGTTGATGCGCCTGAAAAGACCCGCGTCAGAGCAAATAACGGAACAACGAGTATTTCACCGCCAACGTTGCTGAGTGGCATGTATGTGACCGTGCGTATCCCGATCGATTCGCCAGTCCCGCTGTTGCGAGTGCCAGCCGAATCCATTCGTCCAGGCGAGCAATTGTGGATCGTACAGGACGGCAAGCTCAGGATCGTCACAGTTTCTCTGGTTCGAGTTGATGGAGATTCGGCGCTGGTTCGTCAGGAGGGATCGGCGTTGAAGGCGGGGGACCATGTGATCATCTCTCCGCTGGCTTCCATCACCGATGGCATGGCCGTGACGACAGATACCGGGGCAACAGTCATCGCCGGCCCATCGCCCGCCGCACCTCAGGCAGCGGCAATACGCGAGGTGAAGCCGTGAGTGGCTCCATGGTGCGCTGGGCGATTCGTAACACCCCTGCGATGAACACGCTTGTCGTAGCTGTCCTCGTGGTCGGAACACTTGCGGCCTTCATGCTGCGACGAGAAGTGTTTCCGCAGTTTGAGCTGGAGATCATTCTCATCTCCGTACCCTATCCAGGTGCGAGTCCGGATGAGGTGGAGAGTGGCATTTGCCAGAAGATCGAAGAGGCCGTGCGTTCAGTTGATGGTATCAAGAAAGTGACGTCCGTCGCCGCCGAAGGTGCGGCCAATGTGGTGATTGAAGTTCGCAGCGACGTGCCAAGCGTTCAGAAAGTGCTGAATGAAGTGCAGTCGCAGATTGATCGGATTCCAAGCTTCCTGATCTGGCAGAAGAACCTAACGTTCAACAAATCACATTTCGCAACAAAGCGATTACGGTCGGAGTGATTCAGGAGAACTCGGATGCTCCCGATGCCGAGCTGCAGTTGCGTGAAATCACAGAACAGGTCCGCGACGATCTGTTACTGATCCCTCAGATTTCGCAGGCGGAAATCAACGGTGAGCGAAAATTCCAGATCGATGTTGAAATCCCGGAGAAAACTCTGCGGGAATACGGGTTGACGCTCACGGATGTTTCACGCCGCATCCGGTTGCGGAATCTGGAGCTTCCTGGTGGCACAATTCGCGATCAGGGAGAAACGTATCTGCTGCGAGGCAAAGACAAACGCGTGCTTGGCGAAGAGATCGCAGCCATTCCATTGATCACCCGTGCCGATGGCATTGTGCTGACCGTGGGCGAACTGGGCAAAGTAAAAGATGAATTCGTCGACACAACGTCGATCAGCCGGATCAATGGAAAACCGGGGCTGGCAATCGATGTGAATGCCGCTTCGCGAGAAGACCTCCTGGCGATGGCGGATGCCGTCAATAAGTATGTGAGGGAAAAACAGCTGCCGGCCGGTTATGCATTCTCCACATGGGGAGACACGTCGATAGAAGTCCGTGACCGTATGGATCTGCTGCTGCGAAACGGCATGCAGGGGCTGATTCTGGTGTTTGTCATCCTGTCGCTGTTTCTGGATCTGAAGCTGGCATTCTGGGTCGCGATGGGGATTCCCATTTCTCTGCTGGGAGCGTGCGCCGTTTTGTGGCAGTTCGATCAGACGCTGAACATGCTCTCGCTGTTTTCATTTCTGATTGCACTCGGGATCGTTGTTGATGATGCAATTGTGATCGGCGAAAACGTGTATGCCCATCGGAATATGGGGAAATCCACGCTGCGGGCCGCCATTGATGGAGCGATCGAAGTTGTGCCGTCTGTGTTCTCTTCAGTGGCCACAACCATCTTTGCCTTTGTGCCAATGTTTTTTGTGACAGGTGTGATGGGGAAGTTTTTTGCCGTCATGCCGCTGGCGGTGATTGCGATTCTGACCATTTCACTGCTCGAAGCGACGTTTGTTCTGCCGTGCCACCTGGCCCATGGTTCCGGAAAACCTTCGCCGCTGACGTCCGGCCTGAATCAGTTTACCAACTGGGTCCTGGACGCATTCATCACCCGATTCTATCAGCCAGTGGTTGTGTTCTGTGTCAACAATCCGGCGATCACCGTGAGTTCGGCCATCACATTCCTGCTGTTGACGGCAAGTCTTGTGACGAGCGGTACAGTGCCCAGCATCTTTTTTCCCAAACTGGATGCACCGGAAGTGATGGCGAAAGTGATCTTCCCGGATGGCACACCAAGTCGAGTTACCGAGGTGGCGACCGAGCGAGTTGAAAAGGCAATTCAGGAGATCAACCGCAAATACTCAACTCCGGAACGACCGCTGATGCTGGCAACTCATCGCATGGTGGGCATTGTAAAGGACGATGCACCTGGAGGAGGCCAGACGACCGAAGGCAGTCATGCAGGTTCGGTCTACGCTCAGTTGGTGGACAGCGGACTTCGCGACGTCACCAGCGAACAGGTTGTGCAGAAATGGCGAGATGCCGTGGGACCCATCGCCGGTGTCGAGACACTGACTTTCGGCTCACAATCACGCGGACCGGGCGGGAAACCGATCGAGTTCAAACTGCTGGCTCCGGCGACGGATATGAAGGACCTGGAAAGTGCGGTCGAAGAAGTCAAGCAGAAGCTGGCGACTTACAAAGGCGTGTTCGATGTATCGGATGATTCGCGGCCTGGCAAGTGGGAGTTGCAGCTGCGCGAAAAAGAGAACGCTGTGGCATTGGGTGTTCCGCTGGAAAGCATCGCGCGGACAGTGCGTGCGTCGTACTATGGTGAAGAAGTGATGCGACTGCAGCGCGGCCGGCATGAGGTCAAGCTGATGGTGCGTTATCCCGAAGAAGATCGCAAATCACTGGCGCGGTTTGATGACATACGGGTCGATGGCGGCGACGGCGTGCAGCGACCGATCACCGAGCTCGCGGATGTTTCCGTCAGCCGAGGCTTCTCAGAAATCAACCGGATCGATCAGAAGAGATCGATCACGGTATCGTCAGACATAAGCGAAATAGAAGGAAACTCAAAAGAAATTGTCGCCAACCTGCAGGCGACATTCATGCCGGATCTGCTGAAGAAATATCCGTCATTGCGCGTCCGGTGGGAAGGACAGCAGGAACAGGACACGGAGTCCGTACGCAGCCTTGGGATCGGTCTGGGAATTGCCCTGATTGCGATGTATGTGCTTTTGACCATGGAATTCACGTCGTACGGACAGCCTTTGGTTGTCATGGCCATCATTCCGTTCGGCATTGTCGGTGCGGTACTTGGCCATTGGTTCATGGGACTTCCGCTGACGCTGTTCAGTTCTTTGGGGCTGGTGGCATTGACAGGAATTGTGGTGAATGATTCGATCGTGCTGGTCGACTTCATCAACAGTTCCGTGCGATCGGGCATGCCGCTGAATCAGGCGGTGTTGGAAGCCGGCGCAAGGCGATTCCGCCCGGTCATGCTGACATCACTGACAACCATCGCGGGTTTGTCGCCGATCCTGTCTGAGACATCCTTCCAGGCACAACTCGTAATCCCTATGGCAGCCAGTCTGTGTTTCGGCCTAATGACATCCACCGTGCTGGTGCTCGTTCTTGTGCCAACGTTTTACAATCTCTATGCAAAGGTGTTTGGCGTTGCAGGCGACGATGTGGAATTGCGGCCTGTGACGTAGCAAGTGTATTGTTCGTCACCGACAAGGTCTCGAGCGTACCGGCGAGGGAGCGTTCTTATGTAGCATGGACATTCATGTCCGTCGCATGGCAAGGAAACGCTTCCGAAGCCAAAGTTATTTATTGCCCCGGAGTTTTGGGCTCAAGGGCCAGTGTCTGGCGAGGACTCGGACATGAATGTCCAGGCTACAGGTGTCGCACTCGCCCCCCGGAGAGTCAAGCTACAAGGACGCGAACACCTGATCAAGGAAATTGTCGCTGACTTTTGTTCCCTAAAAAAAAGAGCCCTTGGCAACGTGGTGATGCCAAAGGCTTTTGCGTCTTCGCAGCGATGCCGGAATCTGCAGAATGCATCAGGCAGAAAAACTGCTGCCACATCCGCAGGATTTCACGGCGTTTGGATTCTTGAATGTGAATCCACGTTTTTCCAGGCCCGTGTAGAAGTCAATTTCCGTGCCGTCCAGAAAGAGATCGCTTTTCTTATCGACAACCACACCCACGCCATGATGTTCAACCATGACGTCGGCTGATTCATCGAACGAATTTGTGAAGTCGAATGAATACTGAAATCCGCTGCATCCGCCGCCAGCGACGCCGACGCGGACAAACTTCAGTTCCGGGCGGTTTTGTTCCGACATCACTCGCTTGATTTCGCTTGCTGCCGCTTCCGTCAATGTTACCGACATGTGATCGCTTCTCCCAAAAACATCATTCAACTGGATAGTCAGTAAAAACATGAGTGCTGTAGCTGGTTATCGCCGTTGGGGCGCCACAACGCACATCATTTAACGAAATTTAGGCTTGCGGCAGGCATTCTTACAGGCGAAAACTTCCGAAATTGCAAGATTCCCTTACTCCAGGACGTCTTTGATACGTCAAACTGCAAAAATCACGCAATTCGATGCCGCGGCGGAATCGAACGTCTCAACGTGTTCCTCGGAAAGTACGCGTAAGGAATTCCAAAATGAAGGTGCAAAAGTATTGCCGGCTGCTTGCCGGTCTGGCGATCGTTTTATGCACCGTGCCCGGCTGCAATAATCTTCCGACAACGGGAACGTCGATCGCTGGAACTCCTGATGGCGTCGCCGAAATCATGGTGATCACGGCGAGTGGTGAGACTGAACTGGAAGAGATTGGCTTTCTTGAAGCTGTCGATCGCAAAGATCAGAGGCTGGTGCTGATCGACTTCTGGGCACCGTGGTGCGGCCCCTGCCGACAGTTATCGCCCGCCCTGGAAGCGACGAAGAAGAAATGGGGAGACAAACTGGACGTCGTCAAAGTGAACGTCGATGACAATCAGGCCATCGCTCAACACCTTGGAGTCAACGGAATCCCCGATGTTCGCATCTTCAGCAACGGGACGCAGGTCGGAGACTTCGTTGGCGTCATGCCTAAGGATGAGATTGACGGCCTGCTGCGATCTCTGCAATGACCCCCATGGACGACACTGTTGCCGTAATTCCGGAGCGTCGTGTCTGGATGTTCCGGTTGATCTCTGTGGTGTTGGGCCTGAGTGGCTTCGTGCTGCTGGAACTGATGTGCATCGCGGCGGGCTGGGGGGAATTGCAACTCGGCGACGACCCGCTTGTGGGTTTTGAATCTATTCGCCCGTTGTTTGAGAAGACTTCTGACGGCCGCGACTTTCACACATCCCCCGCTCGCAGAGGCTACTTTAAAGAAGTGTCGTTTGCGGTTGAAAAGCCAGGCCAGGAATTTCGCATTTTCGTATTCGGTGGATCGACGGTGCAGGGCAATCCGTTTTCGATCGAAACCAGTTTCCCGACATACCTGCAGTTTGCTCTCGAAAAAGCAGACTCATCGAGACGATGGAAAGTCATCAATTGCGGTGGCGTGTCCTATGCCAGTTATCGACTGCTGCCCGTGATGCGGGAATGCCTGAACTACCAGCCGGATTTGTTCGTTTTTTGCGAAGGCCACAATCAGTTTCTGGAACACATCTCGTTCGCAGAAGTCCGTGAATCCGCCGCCATTACCGGAAGGGCTCATTCGATTCTCAGTCAACTGCGGAGTTTCAGGGTACTGCAGCGATCGCTGAAAGGCAGTGCTGCCCCGAATCTATTGAGCGGCACGGCGCCAGCCGCCGGTGGCATCTCGGCTACGCTGCCGCTCGAAGTGGCGACACTGCTCGATCAGCACAACGGATTGGCAAAGTATCATCGCGACGACAAACTGACAGAAATGCTTATTCGATCGTTTGCCGCAGACCTGCGTTCGATGTCCACGCTCAGTCGGCACCATCATGTGCCTTTGCTGTTCATATTACCCCCTTCCAACCTGAGCGACTGTCCGCCATTCAAGTCAGAGTTTTCCGCTTCAACAACAATCGCTGATCAGGCGGAGATCAGATCACTGCTGAAAAAATCCCGGGAACTGGTGGCTGGTAATCTTCCTCGCGCCATAACGCTGCTTGAAGAAGCATCACGCACAGACCGGCGTTATGCGATGACATGGTACGAGCTTGGGCAACTGCAGTTGGCCGCACTGGACTTCACCGCCGCAGACGCCTCCTTCAGACATGCAAAAGACGAAGACGTGTGTCCTCTGCGAATGACAACGCCGCTCGACGCTGCCATGCGCAACACTGCGTCATTGGAATCCGTGCCGCTGATCGATGCCCATGAACTGCTTTCGAGACGCTGCAGGAATGGAATCGTGGGCGATGCAATTCTGGTGGATCACGTGCATCCGTCTTTTCGAGGCCACGAAGAGATCGCGACAGCGATTGCCGACTGGATGCTGTCTGTCGATATGGCATCGGAAACGAACGCCACATGGAAAGACGACGCGGTGCAGGAATGTCGCAAGCACCTTTTGGCACTGGACGACCTCTATTTCCTGCGAGGCCAGCGTGCCCTGCGAAGTCTGCGGCTTTGGGCCGCCGGACGAGCTGACGAAATGCCGATTGCCCCGCCGGAACATGCTGATGAGAGTCAGGCGTCACGAGATACAACGATTCCAACCGAATCCCTCGAAAACGCTCCGAAGTAGAGGTGTGTACGATCTGCCTGGGCGGCGGAAGGCTATACTCTGTGCGGGTCGAAATGACTCATCTGTTCGTTATACGACGTCATCCCATACGGTGCACATCTTCATGATCGTCAAACTTGGTCCTTGTCGTCTGGAATTGATTCAGGGAGATATCACTCAACAGCATGTCGATGCCATCGTGAACGCCGCCAACGCGGCGCTTGCCGGCGGAGGTGGTGTTGACGGGGCGATTCATGCGGCTGGTGGATTTTCAATCATGAAAGACACGAACGAAAAGTATCCGGAAGGTTGTGCCAGCGGAAACGCAGTAGCGACGACTGCCGGTGATTTACCCGCGAAGTTCGTGTTTCATGCCGTCGGACCGATCTGGAAAGGCGGACGACAGGGCGAACCCGAACAACTGGCGATGGCGTGCCGTGCCTGTCTGCAGTTGGCGGTGAAGCACAACTGTTCCAGCGTTGCATTTCCGGCCCTGAGCGCCGGAGCTTATGGCTATCCGATCGATCTGGCGGCGGCGAATCTGGTGAAGACCACCATGGACTTTGTGCGTTGGCATCAGAAGCCTGCAGTCGTCCGGTTTGTGTTGTTCGATCAGGGAGCATTTGGGGCATTCGCCCGCGCGGTGGAGGAAGTGGTGCCTCGATGAGCGAGCCGTCGATTCGGAGTTTCACGGCATCGGATGGCTACAGGATTCAATTTCGTCATTGGAAGGCTCCAGGGCCGCGCGGCATCGTCGTCGCATTGCACGGAATTCAGAGTCATTCCGGATGGTACGCTGCGTCATGTCAGGCCATGACTGATGCTGGTTTCGACGTTTACTTTGCCGACCGACGTGGTTCGGGTCTCAATGGCTTTCAGCGCGGACATGCCGCGCATGGAATGCGGTTGATCAATGACGTCAGGGCTCTGGCAACATTGGCGAGGAATGAACAGCAAGCATCCTCAGTTGTTGGCAGTTCGCTGCCGCTGATCATCATGGGGATCAGTTGGGGCGGAAAAATCGCAGCGGCCGCTGCCGCAACCTTTCCCAAAGAATTCAATGGATTGGCGATGTTGTACCCAGGACTGCACACTCGAATTTGCCCGAACGCATGGCAACGATTTCGACTGAACCTTGCACGCCGCTTTGAAATCACGAGAATCGACATCCCGATTCCGTTGCGAGCCCCGGAATTGTTCACGGATACTCTCGAGTGGCAACAGTTCATCGCCAATGATCCGCTGGCTCTGCATACCGTCACCAGCAGCCTGCTGAATGCAGGTCGAGACCTGGATCGACTGATTGCCGAACGTGCGGCCGATATTCAATGTCCGGTTTTGCTTATGCTCGCGGGGCGCGACAGGATTATCGATAATCCGAAGACGCGGGTTCTGCTGACCAGATTCGGAACCAACCACCTGACCAGCGTCTGTTATCCCGATGCGTGCCATACGCTGGAATTCGAGCCGGATCGGATAGCGATCTTTTCGGATCTAACGGAATGGCTTGGAAAGCGGCCCACCGGCATTGCTCACGGCGAGGATTGCCGGTAGAGCAAAATGCTCTTACACTGCCTGAGCAGCGCGGCGCTGACGAGTTTTTCATGGAGTCAGCATTTTAACGTGGGGTAAGCTTTCAGCTTGCCATCGCTTAATAAGAACTCAATGCTTTTTGACAAACTTGACAAGCTGGAAGCTTATCCCACTTTAGATCAAAACTCCGCGAGCGCATTCCGTTCACGTATTTGGCTGTTTCAAGCCCAACCTTTAGCTTTGATTGAGAGTCTACGAGCAACCGCATGCTGGAACGCCGCGAACTTTTCCCAAACGTCATTGAACTCAATTTTCAGGCCCGTCGACGGATGGGATGCTGCGTCTATCTGATTTATTCCGGATCGGACTGGATGCTGCTGGATATCGGTTATGAAGACACGGTCGATGAACTGATCAATCTGATTCGGCAACTCGATTTTCCGCTGGCCAACTGCAAGTTCCTGGTGGCAACACACGCGGATGCTGATCATGTTCAGGGCTTCCAAAAAGCGAAAGAGATGCTGCCCGGTTCGCAGCTGGTGGCGCATCCTGAAGCGAAGCACATTCTGGAATCCGGAGATCGTATCGCATCCTTTGCTGAGATTCCGATGCAGGGGATCTCAATTGAGATGCCGAAGTTTGTGATCGACAAGGAAGTTTCCGAAGGCGATGTGCTTCCACTGGGGAATCTGAAACTGCAGGTCTGGGACACTCCCGGTCATGCTGTTGGTCAACTCTCATTTCGGCTCGGCAACCTGTTGTTTTCCGGGGACAATATTTTTCGTGACGGCTGCGTCGGCAGTATTGACTGTCATCACGGATCAGACATTCCGGCGTTCATTCATTCGCTCAAACGCATCCAGGCCAGCAGCGTGGAATGGCTGTTGCCAAGTCATGGGCCCGCATTTCGGAATGATCGCAAACTATTGCAGTCGGCGATCGATCGTCTGGACCGTTACCAGCACATGGCCGATTTTGGCACATGCGCGGTCGACTGGCCGCTGCTCGATGAATGGGAAGTCGAACTTGGCAAGGGGACGCTTCCGGCAACGAACAAATGAAACTGAATCCGCCAACAAATGGCTGCGACGAGAGTACCGTAAAGGCTTTGAGGTCCCGGAAATCTCTCAGCGGGTCGAATTCCCGGAATATCCGTTAGCACCGGACCTTTCTTGACGTGGCCGCCTCGCACGCTTACCCTGAACAATGTGAAACCGGAACTTCCTGCTGGTAATGGTGTTTTTCACACTGGATTCAGAGACGAATGCAATTCAAGTCAATCTGTTTCGGTTTCGGCGGTCGATGTTAGTTAGAGCCCACCTCAGAGATTTCAATGGTCCTCCCCGGACCATGTTATTAAAACCCGGTTCCTCGCCTCAATGGCCGGAGATTTCAAATGCTGACACTACTTGGACAACCCAGCAAATATTGTGACGGAGTTACGCGTCGCAGTTTCATGAAAATCGGCGGCCTGTCAATGGGCGCTGTGGGCGGTGTGAATCTCGCCAGCATGTTGCGCGCAGAAGCAACGCTGAGCAACGCCAACTCCGGGTCACAAAAGTCAGTTATCAATATCTTCCTTGGGGGTGGTCCGCCTCACCAGGACATGTGGGAAATCAAGACCGAGGCACCGCGCGAAATCCGGGGTGAATTCAGTCCGATCGATACGGCCGTGCCTGGGATTCAGATCGGTGAATGCTTTCCAAAACTCGCGGCGATCATGGATCGCCTGGTCGTCGTACGATCCGTCGTTGGGTGCTCCGGCGCACATGATGCGTTTCAGTGTATGACGGGCTGGGATCGTAAGAGTATCGAATCGATTGGCGGCCGACCTTCGATTGGCTCCGTGTTGTCCAGAATGTACGGGCCACGCGATGCGGGAATTCCTCCGGCCGTGGCGCTGGCTGATAAGACGCAGCATGGACCGTGGTCAGAACCTGGTTCTGCAGGATTTCTGGGATCAGCCTTTCAGCCGTTTCGACCGAATGGCAACGGCATGGAAGACCTGACACTGAATGGCGTTTCACTCGATCGCCTGGAAGATCGACGATCGCTGCTTAAAGGGCTGGATCAGCTCAAACGCTCAGCGGATGCGACAGGCACGATGTAGGGCATGGATTCATTTACAGAAGCTGCATTCGGTGTGCTCACTTCGAGTCGGCTTGCCGAAGCACTCGACATCAGCAAAGAGCCTGCCGAAATGCGTGAACGCTACGGCGACGGCAAACCGTACAAGTATCAGTATGACGGAGCTCCAACCTGCAACGAACACATCTTGCTCGCGCGACGGCTGGTGGAGGCAGGTGTTCGATCGGTAACACTGTCGTACGGACGATGGGACAGTCACGGCCAGAATTTTGACCTTGTGCGTGATCACGGTGCCAAGCTGGATCAGGCGGTCAGTGCTCTGGTGCTGGATCTGGAAGAACGCGGCATCCTCAATGACGTCACGATTCTGGTCTGGGGCGAATTCGGACGCACGCCTCGTGTCAATGCCGGTGCCGGGCGAGACCACTGGCCACAAGTCAGTTGCGCTCTGATGGCTGGCGGTGGCATGAAGACCGGTCAGGCCATTGGTGCCACAAATCGACTTGGCGAATATGCCGTGGTTCGACCTGTCGACATGCAGGAAATCATCGGCACCGCCTATCACAATCTCGGCATTGATGTGATGAACACAACTTTGGCCGACCCCACCGGACGGCCACAGTTCCTTGTGGACATTCGAGAACCAATGCGGGAACTGGTCTAAGAGTCTGGTGATGTCGTTTTCAGAACCGGCAGCGCATTGACTTGAGATTACGAATCTTGTTGTGGATGGGGACGCCGGGACACCGCTTCATGTGACTGTGCGTCGGACATGAATGTCCATCCTACTGACGAGGCTTCCATTCCGGGATGCCGCCATTGGCAAGTTGTGCCTGATAGCGTTCGTGGAATGGTCGGGTCGGCGACATCTCGGCGCTTTCGTTGACCATCATGGGGCGCGTTCGCTTCCACCATAAGTCGTACGCCGTGCGGAAAGCACTAACAACCTCCGGATACTGTTCAATCACATTCTTCTGCTGGCCGGGGTCGGCTTCCATGTCGAACAGTTCCGTGTTGTTGACGAATCGAAAACGCTGATTGCGAACACTGAAGTTCTTCCACTGGAAATCATTGGGTTCCTTGCCAGTGGCCCAGCGACCGACATGCGTGTAAAGGTAACGATCGGTCCATGAAGTCTGTGCGTCCTCCATAAGCGGCAGCAGACTGCGTCCTTCAACCTGCCCTGGAGGCAGTTCTGCACCAGTGATCGCCGCGATTGTAGGAAAGACGTCAATGTCCCCGGCGATACGATCGATATCGCGGCCTGCCTTCCAGTGTCCATCCCAGAGAACAAAAAAAGGCACTCGAACTCCGCCTTCGTCCGGAGATCCCTTGAGCCCTCGCATTCCGGCGTTATAAGGTAAGATTTCCTTACCATTGCTGTCGTGTCCCAGTGGTGCACCAGGCTTTCCGGATGCACCTCCCGTCATACCGTTGTCCGACATGAAAATGACCACCGTGTTTCTGAACCGATCTCGCTCTTCCAGATGTGTCATGAGGCGTCCGACATTGTCATCAATGTTTTCAATCATGCCATAAAACGCGGCCTGCTCATCGCCGAACCCCATCTCCAGAAAGCGCTTCTTGTTCCCGTCGGGAGCCAGAAATGGACCATGTGGAGCGTTGGTTGCGATATAGGCGAAGAATGGAGACTCTGTTTTTTCCACTTCATCAATCCAGTCAATCGCTGCGCTGAAGAAGACATCCGTGCAGAAACCGTGAGTCTTCACGAAGCTGCCGTTCATCCGGACAACGGGATCGAAGTACAAATTGTGCGGGACGTCGGCACAACTGCAGTCATACGCCTGACCAATTCCGCCTGCTCCGTGAATGAACGCATGGTCAAATCCACGGTGATGCGGTTGATAGGGTTCCTCATCGCCCAGATGCCATTTGCCGAAAATACCGGATTTGTATCCAGCCCTGCTCAGCACCTGAGGCAACGTCACCGCATCCAATGTCAGTCGTTCTCGCTCCAGAATCGTGTGCGTCACGCCGTTCCGCATCGAGTGTCGACCGGTCATGAGTGCGGATCGTGTTGGACTGCAGGTCGGACACACCAGGAATCTGCTGAACCGTGTGCTGGAGTCGTGCAGAGCGTCGAGATGTGGCGTCCTGATCCAGGGGTGCCCAAGCCTGGCGAGCGGAGGGTAACCCTGATCGTCTGTGATGATCAGAATGACATTTGGACGTTCTGCGGCCATGAGCAGATTATTTGGAATGACAGCAAGGGCGAGGACAGCTGCAGAAACAATCAGTTTGAAGTGTGGTTTCAATGACATGGTGTTGCCTCAGTCGCCGAACATTTCACTCAAGTCCACGTCATCGTCCGACGATCTGGGTTTCTTTTTCGCGGACTTTCCTTTCGATGCAACACGATTTTCGGTTGCTGTCTTTTCTGCGGCACCGGGTTCGGCGGGTTGCGGCATCGATGCAGTCTTTGCTGCGGCCAAAGCTGAATCGGTGACGGACTGTGCCAGAGTTGCTTTGGCGGGGTCCTTTGCCGCGGCTGCCTTGCGAGCGGCC